>NZ_JAHWLU010000027.1:0-48761 GCF_022134725.1 Buttiauxella sp. S19-1 | reverse complement strand
GCGCCATACTGATCAATTGTTTAACACCAGTACGCAGCATCGGATGATCGTCGATGAGCAAAATGGTTGAGGCTTCAGGGTGACTCATGATTGGCTCCTGTGGCTATTTCGGGGATAAAACTGACGACGATCTGGGTACCGCCATTTGGGCGCGCCAGTACCTGGCAGTCACCTTTCAGACTCTGCGCGCGGTCACGCATAATGATCAGTCCGTAATGATTGCGCCGCTCGCCGTTGTCGGGGATACCACGACCGTTATCCCATATGGTTAAGGTCATTTGATTCTCGCGATGTATCACGCTTACCCCACACGCGGTGGCGCGGGCGTGTTTGAGGCAGTTATTCAACGCTTCACGGGTGATTTGCACCAGATGAATCGCCTGATGTGAGGGCACCAGACGCGGCGGTACTTGATAATCAAGAACCACCGGGAAACCCAGTTTTTCACTAAACTCGCGGCAACTCTCTTCAAGTGCCGGACGCAGTCCAGGCTCGATTAACTGCAGGCGGAAAGTGGTCAGCAGTTCGCGCAACTGTCGCCATGAAGTATTCAGTTCGCTGCGCATCTGGCTGAGTAAGGTCTGCATCTCAGGCGGCAGCGTGGCCCCCTGCATTTGCAAACAGCTGACCTGCATCTTCAGGCAGGATAGCGATTGGGCGATGGAGTCGTGCAGTTCACGGGCAATGGCGGAACGCTCTTCCATCACCACCAGTTGCTGTTGGCGTTCATATTGCCTTTCCAGCGCGAGAGTGGCCGTCAGTTGTTCCATCAGGGTCAGCACTAATTGCTGCTGGTCGTGCGTCAGACTGCAGCCGATCGGTAATTGCGCCAGCACCAGGCCATATTGAATGTGGTTGTCGGTTAATCGCCACTTTTGCGGCGTGGATTCGCAAGGCTGCGGTGCCGGTTCGCGTGGGCAAAGATTGCAGCCGCTGGCTTCGCAACTGCTGTCTGGCTGGTAGGTGTATTCTTCGTAATTCTCTTCATCTTCATACTCATACACCCGCAATTCGAGATTCCGCAGCGGCGTCAAATGCTGTAGTTCGCTGAGTACCGGAGACAGGCGCTGGCACAGCGGAGCCTGCGAGTGCAGGCGGCGATTGGCCTGATAGAGAAACGATAACATCTGATTCTTTTGCTCAAGCCCGGCGGTTTTCTCGCGCACGCGCTGCTCAAGGCTGGCGTAACTTTCTGCCAGTTCCGCCGACATACTGTTTAAGGCGATGCCCAGCGTTGCCATCTCATTTCGCCCGCGCACCTGCACGCGATGGGTGAAGTCACGCTGGCCAATCGCCTGAGCCATAGTCAATAATTTTTGCCACGGGCGTAGCAGGCGTTTGCGTAACCAGATGACGGTGAAAATGATCAGCAAACCCATTAACGCGGCCATGCCCATTTGTAGCTGAATAATTCGCTGCAGGCGCAGTTCGGTGGTGTGATCAAAGGTGGTGACCAGTTGGTCTATGCGCCCGACGAAACCCGCGACATGCGGTTTGACCTGGTCGGCATTCTGGGCACGACGCAGTGCGGGTTCTAGCACCTCGCGCCAGTAATGTTGCAGTGCAGCTAATTTGTCTTGTTGCCCATCCTGCTGTGCGGCTTGTGCTAAATCGTTGCTCCAGGTGGTTTTTTCCATCTCGTCGAGCAGGGCGCTGTCCTGTTCGGTGAGCGGAATGGCGGCTAGCAGACGATAGCTCTGCATGCGCATCGACCCGGCTTTGTTGATAGCGTGCGCGTTGCCCTGAATACCTTGTGCCAGCCAACTTGCCAGGCTCATTCCCGCAACACCGAGCAACGCCAACAACAGCACTATCAATGCCAGTTGGTTAAACAAGGTGAGAGGGGACAGCAGGCGTTTTAGCATCGAAAGGTGAACTCCGGAGTCAGGATAGAGAGTGCGGGTATTCTCAGACATCCCCTGGAGTATACCCATACCCCTTAAGGATTACCCACTAATTGCCAGGGGTGGCATAGCGAGATAGCGGGTGACTAACACCTGCTTTCAGCCATGTGAAAAACCACACTATTTTCATTTTCAGTGCTTACCCATAAAGAATGACGGTGAGTTTTTGAACGTTGTTTAGATGGTTTATCCCTTGATTCACATCAATTTCTATTCCTGATTAGCCCCTAATGTGGCGGCAATTACTCTCACTTTTTTTGAGGTGTTTATGTCCCAGTCTCCCGATAGTAGCCAAAAAACGGGATCGCTTATTACCGAGTGGCGACCAGAAGAACCGGCGTTTTGGCAAAGCAGGGGTCACGGCATTGCCAGCCGCAATTTATGGATTTCCGTACCTTGTTTGTTGTTAGCATTCTGCGTGTGGATGCTGTTTAGTGCGGTGGCGGTAAACCTGAATAAGGTGGGTTTCAACTTCACTACTGACCAGTTGTTTATGCTGACCGCGCTGCCGTCAGTTTCCGGGGCTTTGTTGCGCGTGCCTTACTCCTTTATGGTGCCGGTATTCGGTGGCCGCCGCTGGACGGCGTTCAGTACCGGGATTTTGATCATTCCTTGCGTGTGGTTAGGTTTTGCGGTGCAAAACCCAGCAACGCCATTTAGCGTGTTCATCATCATCGCGCTGCTTTGCGGTTTTGCGGGGGCAAACTTTGCCTCCAGCATGGCGAATATCAGTTTCTTCTTCCCGAAAGCAAAACAGGGTGGTGCACTGGGTATTAACGGCGGACTGGGGAACCTGGGCGTGAGCGTGATGCAGCTTGTTGCGCCGCTGGTGATTTCGCTGTCGATGTTTGCAGTATTCGGTGGAACTGGCGTTGAGCAAGCGGATGGCACCATGCTGTTCCTCGAAAACGCCGCCTGGGTGTGGGTGCCATTGCTGGCGATTTTCACTCTCGCCGCGTGGTTTGGTATGCACGACCTCGCCACCTCGAAAGCCTCGTTGAAAGAACAGTTGCCGGTGCTTAAACGCGCGCACTTGTGGATCATGGGCGTACTCTATCTGGCGACTTTCGGTTCGTTTATCGGTTTTTCTGCCGGTTTTGCGATGCTGGCAAAAACCCAGTTCCCGGATGTCAACATTCTGCACTTCGCCTTCTTTGGCCCGCTGTTCGGTGCGCTGGCGCGTTCTGCGGGTGGCGCAATTTCCGACCGTTTTGGTGGCACCAAAGTGTCGCTGATTAACTTTGTATTTATGGCGATTTTCAGTGCGTTGCTGTTTACCACGCTGCCACACAATGGTGTCGGCGGTAACTTTATCGCCTTCTTCGGGGTATTCCTGATGTTGTTCCTGACGGCGGGTTTGGGGAGTGGTTCCACCTTCCAGATGATCTCCGTTATCTTCCGTAAGTTGACCATGGATCGTGTGAAAGCGCAGGGCGGCACTGAAGAAAGAGCGCTGCGCGAAGCGGCAACCGATACGGCGGCGGCACTGGGCTTTATCTCGGCGATTGGTGCTGTTGGCGGCTTCTTTATCCCGAAAGCATTTGGTACATCCCTTGCTCTAACCGGTTCTCCGGCGGGGGCAATGAAAGTTTTCCTGGTGTTCTACATTGTTTGTGTGGTGATTACCTGGGCCGTTTATGGCCGCAAATCATCGCGTAAATAGTCCATTTTTAACCATTTGGTTATCCCTTGCGCGGCTTCGGTCGCGCTTTTTTTTGCCTGAAATACCCCCCTGATCCTGCCTTATTCTGAGAGAAACCTCACATTTAGAATAACTACTACCCCTGGTACCATTGTCACTTTCGCAGGCAAAGAGTACCTTTGCCGTAAATCTGGTTTAAACCAAATGGGTTAAAGCATGAAAAGCCGTTCCACAGTAGAAGCCGCAAAAGAGATGCTCAACGACTGGCTGAGCAAAGGTGTGGTACAGCCGGGCAGTAAATTACCTTCTGAACGTGAACTGGAAGAGTTACTGGGCATCAAGCGCATGACACTGCGGCAGGCGCTGTTGTTTCTCGAAGGGGAAGAAAAGATCTTCCGTAAAGATCGTCGCGGCTGGTTCGTTGCCTTACCGTGTTTCAAATACACCCCGAACACGTCCACCAGTTTTAAGCAGGCCGCACTTGAACAGGGCCGTTTGCCATCCTGGGGATTCCTGGAGAAAGAGCGTGTTTATAGTGCTGAGCCGGAAATTTTGGCGTTGTTGAACGTCAAAGAGGGTGATGAAATCTACCAGATTTGTGGATGGGGAGCCCTTGATAATCATAAAGTTTTCTATCATGAAACCTTTATCAATGCGCAGTTTGCACCCGGTTTTATCGACAAATTAGGCGACCGTTCATTTGTTGATGTGTGGCAAGAAGCCTTCGGCAAAAGCTCGCACACGCAGCACTTAGCGTTTAAACCAACACGGCTTTCGGCGGGCGCCTGCAAAGGTATGGGCGGCACGCCCGGTACACCGGCTATCCGTGTTGAAAAATACCGTGCCGACGAAGCCGGGCACGTTATTCAGGTTGATATTGAATATTGGCGTTTTGAATCTGTAGAGTTTTATATCGATTTATAGGAGTTACCATGGATAGCATCCAAGCTACAAAAATTGTCGAGCGCGCCGCAAATCTGCCGCTTTATCTGCATGCCTATGCGTTTCATTTAAACATGCGTATGGAGAAGATCCTGCCGGAAGATTTGCTGGATATTGCCAGCCAACAGCAACTGAAAGGGGTGAAGATTCATGTTGTTGATGGTGAAAGCCAGTCGCTAAGGCATGCCAGCGGTGAGCGGCTCGAGCGTTTTGCGGCGAAAGCGCGCCAGCTAGGGCTGGATGTGCATATCGAAACCAGTGCGTCGGATGCGCGGACGATTGATGAAGCGGTCAATATTGCGCTGAAATCGGGTGCCACCTCAGTGCGGTTTTACCCTCGCTATGAAGGTTCGTTGTCTGAGGTAATGGACATTATTGCGAAGGATATTCAGTACATTAAAGCGCAATACCAACACAGCGGCCTGACCTTTACCCTTGAGCAACACGAAGATCTGCAAAGTCACGAATTGGTGCACCTGGTGCAACAGGCCGACTTCCCGCAGCTTTCCCTGCTGTTTGATTTTGCCAACATGATTAATGCCAATGAAGAGCCACTTGAAGCGTTGGCGGTGATGGGAAAAGAAACCACCCAGGTACATATCAAAGATGCGCTGATTAATCACGAAGGTACCGGGCGCGGACATACCGCATGTATTTCCGGGCAAGGAGAATTGCCGTTTAAAGAGTTGCTGCTGCAATTAATCTGTTTGGGTGAGGATAAACCCCAGGTCACGGCATTCGGTCTGGAAGAAGAAGTGGATTATTACGCGCCCGCATTTCGTTTTACCGATGAAGACAGCAACCCATGGATCCCATTACGTGAGATGAGTGAAACTCCTTTACCCACATCGGGGCTGGCTGAAAGGCTGAATAAAGAAATTGATGATGCAATGAATCAAATAAGTCATGTCCGCAATATTGTTGCTGACTTGAATAAAGATGCGCTAGCTGTTTTAAATAAATAATTAAAATCATTTAAAGCCAGATTTCTCACATTGTGTGAGATGGCTATATTCTCAAAAATAATGAATGCCGCTAATTCAGGGTGGGGTGTCTTATGCTAACTAAAAAAAGATGGACTATATTTAGTCTTTTGGTTCTGTGCGGTGGAACAATATATAAATTGCCTTCATTGAAAGATGCATTTTATGTTCCTATGCAGGAGTATTTTCATCTCACCAACGGTGAAATTGGTAACGCGATGTCGGTCAACTCGATTGTCACGACGATTGGTTTCTTCCTGTCTATTTATTTTTCTGACCGTCTGCCACGCCGGTTTACCATGTCGTTTTCACTGATCGCCACCGGTCTGTTAGGTATTTACTTATCCACCATGCCGGGCTATTGGGGGATACTGTTTGTTTGGGCGCTGTTTGGTGTGACCTGCGACATGCTCAACTGGCCGGTGCTACTAAAGTCCGTCAGTTTACTCGGTGACAACACCCAGCAAGGGCGCTTGTTTGGCTTCTTCGAAACCGGACGTGGCATTGTTGATACTATTATTGCCTTCAGTGCACTGGCAGTGTTTACCTGGTTCGGTAGCGACTACTTTGGTTTTAGAGCAGCTATTATATTCTATTCCGCTATCGCGATTGTCGTCGGCGTGGTCATTATGTTTGTGCTGAAAGAAAGCCCGGAAGAACAAGTGGTGAAGCAAGAATGTTCCGGGGAAAAAGCAGATAAACCAGGTATGGGTAGCGTATTAAAAAATAAGACCGTTTGGTTAATTGCTTTCAGCGTATTCTTTGTGTATGCGGTGTATTGCGGCCTGACTTTCTTTATTCCATTCTTAAGAAATATCTACGCATTACCGATTGCCCTGGTGGGTGCTTACGGGATTATTAACCAATATTGCCTGAAAATGGTCGGTGGCCCAATTGGTGGTTTAATTGCCGATAAAGTTTTAAAATCACCAAGCAAGTATCTGTTCTATACCTTTATTGTTAGTGCCATTGCATTAGTCGGCCTGATTTTATTACCACATGAACATATGCCTGTTTATTTGGGTATGGCTTGTACTTTGCTGTTTGGCGCAGTGATCTTTACCCAACGTGCCGTGTTCTTTGCCCCTATCGGCGAGGCGGGCATCAGTGAAAAGAACACCGGTGCGGCGATGGCGCTGGGCAGCTTTATTGGTTATGCCCCGGCGATGTTCTGCTACAGCCTGTATGGTTATATTCTGGACCACAACGCTGGGCTTATCGGCTACCAGATTGTGTTTGGTTTGATGGCGGTATTCGCTTGCGCAGGGATTATCGTTTCTGGCCTGCTGATGAGAAACATCCGTGCGACTCGCCAGCCTGAACTTGTCGAATCTGTCTGATGAATATTTGGGGCTTGCCTTGCTGCAAGCCCCAGTGATTACCCCTTAATACCCAGTCTCTCAATTTTCAACTCCTTTTTAGCCGTAAATACCGATAAATAATCTTTTTTATTAATGACTTACTTTCTGTTTGGCGCTTGCCACTTTGGTGGTATATCGGCTGTTCTTGCCTGGAAACTGCTCAACCCCAGTTGATCCTCATCAATTCTCCCCACCTATGCGCGGGTTACCGTGCCAGCAGTCTTAGCAATGTCGACCTTACCAGAAGAGCCTCCAGGCTCCACATCAGGAGAACCCCGATGAGCAAATTTCTTGACCGGTTTCGTTACTTCAAACAGAAGGGCGAAACTTTTGCCGATGGACATGGCCAACTGCTCGATACCAACCGTGATTGGGAAGAAGGTTATCGTCAGCGTTGGCAGCACGACAAAGTGGTTCGCTCCACTCACGGTGTAAACTGCACAGGCTCCTGTAGCTGGAAGATCTACGTCAAAAGCGGCCTGGTGACCTGGGAAACTCAGCAAACCGACTACCCGCGTACCCGCCCTGATATGCCAAACCATGAGCCACGCGGCTGCCCACGCGGTGCAAGCTACTCCTGGTATCTCTACAGCGCCAACCGCCTGAAATATCCTTTGATGCGCAAGCACCTGATCAAACTGTGGCGTGAAGCTAAAACCCTTCATGCTGACCCGGTCGACGCCTGGGCTTCCATCATCAACGACGCGGAAAAAGCCAAAAGCTATAAACAAGCCCGTGGTCGCGGTGGTTTTGTGCGCTCTAGCTGGCAGGAGGTGAATGAGCTGATTGCTGCCGCCAACGTCTTTACTGCCAAAACCTTCGGCCCTGACCGTATCGCGGGTTTCTCACCGATTCCAGCGATGTCGATGGTTTCGTACGCTTCTGGCGCGCGCTATCTTTCACTGATTGGCGGCACCTGTCTGAGCTTCTACGACTGGTACTGCGATTTGCCACCGGCTTCGCCAATGACCTGGGGCGAGCAAACGGACGTGCCGGAATCGGCCGACTGGTACAACTCCAGCTACATTATCGCCTGGGGTTCTAACGTCCCGCAGACGCGTACACCTGATGCCCACTTCTTTACCGAAGTGCGTTACAAAGGCACCAAAACTGTGGCGGTGACGCCGGATTACGCCGAAATCGCCAAACTGTGCGACCAGTGGCTGGCACCAAAACAAGGCACTGATGCCGCGATGGCGCTGGCAATGGGCCACGTGATGCTGCGTGAGTTCCACCTCGATAACCCGAGCCAGTATTTCACCGATTACGTGCGCCGCTATACCGACATGCCAATGCTGGTGATGCTCGAAGAGCGTGACGGCTTCTACGCAGCAGGCCGTATGCTGCGCGCATCTGATCTGGTGGATGGCCTCGGCCAGGAAAATAACCCGCAGTGGAAAACCGTGGCCATCGATAGCCAGAACGGCGAACTGCTGGCACCGAATGGTTCGATTGGTTACCGCTGGGGCGAGAAGGGCAAGTGGAACCTTGAGCAGCGCGATGGCACCAGCGGTGAAGAAGCTGAACTGCGCCTGAGCCTGTTGGGTAGCCACGACGAAGTGGCGGATGTCGGTTTCCCATACTTTGGTGGTGAAAGCACCGAACACTTCAGCAACGTGAAGCTCGATAACGTACTGATGCACAAACTGCCGGTTAAACGACTTCAACTGGCTGATGGTTCAAGCGCGTTAGTGACCACCGTTTATGACCTGACGCTGGCCAACTATGGCCTCGATCGTGGTCTGGACGACTCGAATTGCGCAGCAAGCTATGACGATGTTAAAGCGTATACCCCAGCGTGGGCTGAGCAAATCACCGGCGTTTCTCGCCAGAACATTATCCGCATCGCACGTGAGTTTGCTGACAACGCAGATAAAACCCATGGCCGCTCGATGATTATCGTCGGTGCCGGTATGAACCACTGGTTCCACATGGACATGAACTACCGTGGCCTGATCAACATGCTGATCTTCTGCGGTTGCGTCGGCCAAAGCGGTGGCGGCTGGGCACACTACGTTGGCCAGGAAAAACTGCGCCCACAAACCGGCTGGACTCCGCTGGCGTTCGCCCTCGACTGGCAGCGCCCACCGCGCCATATGAACAGCACGTCATTCTTCTACAACCACTCCAGCCAGTGGCGCTATGAATCGTTGACCGCAGAAGAACTGCTCTCTCCGCTGGCAGATAAATCCCGTTATAGCGGCCATTTGATTGACTTCAACGTGCGTGCTGAACGCATGGGCTGGTTGCCGTCAGCACCTCAGCTCAACACTAACCCGCTGCATATTGCACAGCAGGCGAAAGCGGCAGGCATGAGCCCGGCGGATTACACCGTTCAGCAGCTGAAAAGTGGCGATATTCGTTTTGCCGCCGAGCAACCGGATGCCGGCAATAACCATCCGCGCAACTTGTTCGTCTGGCGTTCAAACCTGCTGGGTTCTTCCGGTAAGGGCCACGAGTACATGCTCAAATACCTGCTGGGTACCGAAAACGGTATTCAGGGCAAAGACCTCGGTAAAGAAGGCGGCGTGATGCCGGAAGAAGTCGAGTGGGTGGATAACGGCCTCGATGGAAAACTGGATCTGGTTGTAACGCTGGACTTCCGTTTGTCGAGCACCTGTTTGTATTCCGATATCGTGCTGCCAACGGCCACCTGGTATGAGAAAGACGATATGAATACTTCGGATATGCATCCGTTTATTCACCCGCTTTCTGCAGCCGTTGACCCAGCCTGGGATTCAAAAAGCGACTGGGAAATCTATAAAGCCATCGCTAAGAAATTCTCTGAAGTGTGTGTCGGCCATTTAGGCAAAGAAACCGACGTGGTAACGCTGCCAATTCAGCATGATTCCGCAGCAGAACTGGCGCAGCCGTTTGGCGTGATGGACTGGAAAAAAGGCGAATGCGACCTGATCCCAGGTAAAACCGCACCGCATCTGGTGACGGTTGAACGTGATTACCCGGCGACTTACGAGCGTTTCACCTCGATTGGCCCGTTGATGGAAACCCTCGGTAACGGCGGCAAGGGCATCGCCTGGAATACCCAGTCTGAGATGGACCTGCTGCGTAAGCTCAATTACACCAAAGCCGACGGCCCAGCGATTGGCCAGCCGACTCTCAACACGGCTATTGATGCCGCTGAAATGATCCTCACCCTGGCACCCGAAACCAACGGCCAGGTTGCCGTGAAAGCCTGGGCGGCGCTCAGCGAATTTACCGGTCGTGACCATACGCATCTGGCGCTCAATAAAGAAGATGAAAAGATTCGCTTCCGCGATATTCAGGCACAGCCGCGCAAAATTATCTCCAGCCCAACCTGGTCGGGCCTGGAAGATGAACACGTTTCTTACAGCGCCGGTTACACCAACGTTCACGAGCTGATTCCATGGCGCACCCTGTCTGGCCGCCAGCAGCTGTATCAGGATCACCAGTGGATGCGTGATTTTGGCGAAAGCCTGCTGGTGTACCGTCCACCGATTGATACCCGCTCCGTCAAAGGCGTGATGGGTAAAAAATCCAACGGTAATCCGGAGAAAGCGCTGAACTTCCTGACGCCGCACCAGAAATGGGGCATTCACTCAACTTATAGCGACAACTTGCTGATGCTGACGCTGTCACGCGGCGGGCCGATTGTCTGGATGAGTGAAATCGACGCCAAAGATTTGGGCATCGAAGATAACGACTGGATTGAAGTGTTCAACAAAAACGGTGCGCTGACGGCGCGTGCAGTGGTCAGCCAGCGCGTGCCTGAAGGCATGACCATGATGTATCACGCGCAGGAACGCATTGTGAACTTGCCGGGTTCTGAAATTACCGGCCAGCGTGGCGGGATTCATAACTCGGTCACCCGTATTAGCCCGAAACCGACGCACATGATTGGCGGTTACGCGCAACTGGCTTACGGCTTTAACTACTACGGCACCGTCGGTTCCAATCGTGATGAGTTCGTGGTGGTGCGCAAGATGAAAGACATTAACTGGTTAGACGGTGAAGGCAACGACCAGAAACAGGAGAGCGTAAAATGAAAATTCGTTCACAAGTCGGCATGGTGCTGAATCTTGATAAGTGCATCGGCTGTCACACCTGTTCTGTGACCTGCAAAAACGTCTGGACCAGCCGCGAAGGGATGGAGTACGCGTGGTTTAACAACGTCGAAACCAAACCGGGGATTGGCTACCCGAACGACTGGGAAAACCAGGAAAAATGGAAGGGCGGTTGGATCCGTAAAATCAACGGCAAACTGCAACCACGCATGGGTAACCGCGCCATGTTGCTGGGTAAAATCTTTGCTAACCCGCATCTGCCGGGCATCGACGATTATTACGAGCCGTTTGATTACGACTATCAGCATCTGCATAACGCACCGGAAGGCAAGCACCAGCCGATTGCGCGCCCGCGCTCGCTGATTACCGGCCAACGGATGAACAAAATCGAAGCGGGCCCGAACTGGGAAGAGATCCTCGGTGGCGAATTTGAAAAACGCGCCAAAGATCAGAACTTCCAGAACATGCAGAAGGCGATGTACGGCCAGTTCGAAAACACCTTCATGATGTATTTGCCGCGCTTGTGCGAACACTGCCTGAATCCAGCCTGTGTCGCGACTTGCCCAAGCGGGGCGATTTATAAGCGTGAAGAAGACGGCATTGTGCTGATTGACCAGGACAAATGCCGCGGCTGGCGGATGTGTATCACCGGTTGCCCGTACAAAAAGATCTACTTCAACTGGAAAACCGGCAAATCAGAGAAGTGCATTTTCTGTTATCCGCGTATTGAAGCGGGGATGCCGACAGTCTGTTCGGAAACCTGTGTGGGCCGTATTCGTTACCTCGGCGTGGTGTTGTATGACGCCGATGCCATTGAACAGGCCGCCAGTACCGAGAACGAAAAAGATCTCTACGAGCGCCAGTTGAGTATTTTCCTCAACCCGAACGACCCGGCGGTTATCGAACAGGCGCTGAAAGATGGCGTGCCGCAGAGTGTGATTGATGCCGCGCAGCAGTCGCCAGTGTACAAAATGGCGATCGACTGGAAGCTGGCGCTGCCGCTGCATCCTGAATATCGCACGCTGCCGATGGTTTGGTATGTGCCGCCGTTGTCGCCAATTCAGTCTGCGGCTGACGCGGGTGAACTGCCGCATACCGGCATTCTGCCTGACGTTGAAAGCCTGCGTATTCCTGTTGAATACCTGGCGAACTTGCTGACGGCGGGCGACACCGCGCCGGTGCTGCGTGCGCTGAAACGCATGATGGCGATGCGCCATTACAAACGTGCTGAAACGGTCGAAGGCGTTATTGATACCCGTGCACTGGAAGAAGTTGGGCTGACGGAAGCGCAGGCGCAGGAAATGTATCGCTATCTGGCGATTGCTAACTACGAAGATCGTTTCGTGGTGCCATCAAGCCACCGCGAGCTGGCGGCGGATGCGTTCCCTGAAAGCAAAGGCTGCGGCTTCAGTTTTGGCGACGGTTGCCACGGTTCTGATAGCAAATTCAACCTGTTCAACAGCAAACGTATCGACGCGATTGATGTGTCGAACAAAACGGAGCCAAAACCATGATTGAGCTGCTGATCATTTCCCGTTTGCTTGAGTACCCGGATGATACTCTTTGGCAGCATCAACAAGAGCTACGCGATGCTTTAGCCGAGGGCGAGGCGCTTAATTTGCAACAGGCTGCTCAACTCAACGGCTTTATTACGGCGCTGTGCAGCCGTGATTTGCTGGATGCGCAGGCCAGTTACAGCCAGCTGTTTGACCGTGGGCGCGCCACTTCATTGCTGTTGTTTGAACATGTTCACGGCGAATCTCGTGACCGTGGCCAGGCGATGGTCAACCTGATGAACCAGTATCAGCAGGCGGGTATGGAAATTGACAGCCGTGAGCTGCCGGACCATCTGCCGCTGTATCTGGAATATCTGTCGCAGCGGGAAGAAAGCGAGGCGCGTGGCGGTTTGCAGGATGTCGCGCCGATTCTGGCTCTGCTGGCAGCACGCCTGAAACAGCGTGAAAGCGATTATGCGGCGCTGTTTGATGTGCTGTTGGCTATCTCGCAAAGCGATGTGGTGGTGGAAAGCGTTAGCCAGCAAATTGCGGATGAAGCACGTGATGATACGCTGCAAGCACTGGACGCCGTCTGGGAAGAAGAACAGGTGAAATTTGTGGCTGACGCAGGGTGCGGCGAGTCTGAAATCAGCAGCCATCAGCGTCGTTTTGCCGGGGCTGTCGCTCCGCAGTATCTGAATATCGGAGGACAGTAATCATGCAATTTCTCAATGTGTTCTTCTACGACATCTATCCGTACATTTGCGGCACGGTATTCCTGCTCGGCAGTTGGTTGCGTTACGACTACGGCCAGTACACCTGGAAAGCCGGTTCCAGTCAGATGCTGGATCGCAAAGGGATGAACCTGGCGTCCAACCTGTTCCATATCGGGATTCTGGGGATTTTCGCTGGTCACTTACTGGGGATGTTAACGCCGCACTGGATGTAT
The DNA here is from genome assembly GCF_022134725.1 of Buttiauxella sp. S19-1. Taxonomy (NCBI): domain Bacteria; kingdom Pseudomonadati; phylum Pseudomonadota; class Gammaproteobacteria; order Enterobacterales; family Enterobacteriaceae; genus Buttiauxella; species Buttiauxella sp. S19-1. The sequence goes on along the minus strand of NZ_JAHWLU010000027.1, from coordinate 35,441 downwards.
GAGTCTTTCCTGCCTATCGATGTGAAGCAGAAAATGGCGATGATTGCCGGTGGTGCATGTGGCGTGATGACGCTGGTGGGTGGTTTGTTGCTGCTTAAGCGCCGTCTGTTTAACCCGCGGATTCGTGCGACATCAACGACGGCGGATATACTGATCCTTAGCCTGTTGATGATTCAGTGCGCACTGGGCTTGTTGACCATTCCATTCTCTGCCCAACATATGGATGGCAGCGAGATGATGAAACTGGTCGGCTGGGCGCAGGCAGTGGTGACGTTCCAGGGCGGTGCATCTGAGCACCTTGATGGCGTGGCGTTTATCTTCCGCGTGCATTTGGTATTGGGTATGACGCTGTTCCTGTTATTCCCATTCACCCGTCTGGTGCATGTATGGAGCGCGCCGGTGGAGTATTTGACGCGTAAGTATCAGGTGGTTCGCGCTCGTCGCTAAGTTTTGTTGTTTAATTTGAAGATACCTGGCTTAGGCCGGGTATTTTTTTGCGCTTTTGTTGGCGTGGCTGTGTCGGATGACGCTGCGCTTATCCGACCTACGGTTCGGTTTTGGTTTTGGTTTTGAATTTTGGTTTTGTAGTGGCTGTGTCGGATGACGCTGCGCTTATCCGACCTACGGTTCGGTTTTGATTTTGGTTTTGGTTTTGAATTTTGGTTTTGTAGGTTGGATAAGCGAAGCGTCATCCAACAAGAAGTGCTGAGTATGGTGCGATTTGGATAAGTTCGGGAGTTATTACTAAGAGATGGTGGCGGGGGAAGGATTCGAACCTTCGAAGTCGATGACGGCAGATTTACAGTCTGCTCCCTTTGGCCGCTCGGGAACCCCGCCAGGGGTGTTTGCTATTACAGGCCGTGCTTTTGAAGCTTGAAGATGGTGGCGGGGGAAGGATTCGAACCTTCGAAGTCGATGACGGCAGATTTACAGTCTGCTCCCTTTGGCCGCTCGGGAACCCCGCCAGGGGTATTACATTTTGTTGGCTTTCTTGCTCGCGTCCTTTGTCTGGAAGCGGGGCGCATCATATCAAATGAAGCGCCGCTGTAAAGCATTCACTGTAAGAAAATGAATCGTTTGCCGTTTTTTTACACGTAACGTTGTAAAGCTAAACAATTCATACGCCAACAGCTAGAGAATGATGGTGCGATTGCCATAAACAAACACGCGTTGCGCCAGTACCTGGTATAACGCGCGGCTTAAAACGTTTTTCTCAACATCACGCCCGGCGCGCATCATATCTTCTGCGGTGTAGGTGTGATCGACGTGAATTACATCCTGCATGATGATTGGGCCTTCATCCAGATTGTCATTCACATAGTGCGCGGTGGCACCGATGATCTTCACGCCACGTTCGTATGCCTGGTGATAAGGACGAGCGCCGATAAACGCCGGCAGGAACGAATGGTGGATATTGATAATCTGGTTCGGGAAGCGTGAAACAAATTCTGGCGTCAATACGCGCATATATTTTGCCAGTACCACGTAATCCGGTTTGTGCGCTTCAATGGCATCTGCCATCTGCTTATCGTGATCTTCACGAGTCAGCCCTTCATGGCTCACCAGCTCAAACGGAATATCAAAACGTTCTACCAGAGTGCGCAGCGTTTCGTGATTGCCGATAACCGCGGCAATTTCGACATCCAGGCCGCCGTAGTTGGCTTTCATTAATAGATCGCCCAGGCAGTGCGCTTCTTTGGTCACCAGAATGACGACGCGGCGACGGCCAGCAGGCGTTAACTCACGCACCGAACCTTCAGGCAATGCGCTATCTAAATCGGCCAACAGGGTGTTGTCGTTGAAAATACCTTCAAGCTCGGTACGCATAAAGAAGCGACCGGTGCGATGGTCAACAAACTCATTGTTCTGAACAATGTTCAGCTCGTGTTTGTAACAAATATTGGTGATCTTGGCGATTAACCCTTTTGCGTCAGGGCAGATGGTGCGTAGTACTTTTCGTTGTAATGCTTGCATCGCTTGGTAAGTCCTGTTGTGCGTGTATTTGCTTCAATGTCTGCCACGGCTCGTTATCGGCCACAGCACTTTTTAAATTTTTTCCCGGAGCCGCAAGGGCAGGGGTCATTACGGCCAAACTGTGGGCGCATCCCATCAGCATAGTACCACTGACCGTTTTCCTTTAAGAAACGCGAACGTTCGATGATGGCACTTTCTACGCCTTGCTCTTCAAAACGCGCCACGAAAGCGACGAAACCTTCGTTCTCATCACGTCCGTCAGCGGTTTCATACACCGTCAAACCCAGCCAATGTGTCGTTGCAAAACTACCCGAAATATCGCTTTTCAGTGTCGGGCTGCGTGTCTGCGGATACCAGCTTGTTACCAAATAATCTGCTTCCTGCATCACATAGGCGGTATAACGTGAGCGCATAAGCTGTGACGGGGTTGGCGCATACCGGTCTGCGCGTAGGTAAGGCTGGCAACATAAGCTATACTCCAGACCGCTACCACATGGGCAAAGTTGCGACACAGCATCTCCTTGGTTACAAAAAAAGAGTCGGCGTAAATACGCGGGGTTGATATGTTAACTGAGCAGTGGCGACTTCGTCACGGATGATATACCGGGGAACAAAGACCGAGGCGGAATGAGACAGGTAAAGATCGGCCTGGCGTTAGGGTCGGGAGCAGCAAAAGGATGGGCGCATATTGGTGTCATTAATGCGTTAAAACGTGCAGGCATTCAGATTGATATCGTTGCAGGTTGCTCCGTAGGGGCACTGGTCGGTGCCGCTTATGCCAGTAATCGCTTGCCTATGATGGAACGCTGGGTGCGCTCGTTCGGCTATTGGGATGTTCTACGACTTATGGATCTTTCCTGGCGCCGTGGCGGTTTGTTGCGTGGCGAAAGAGTGTTCAATAACATTCGCAAGATAATCACCGAAGAAAATATTGAAGACTGCGCGCTGCGCTTCGGTTCCGTTGCCACCAATTTAAGTACTGGCCGCGAGCTATGGTTCACGGATGGTGATCTGCATCAGGCGGTTCGTGCGTCTTGTAGCATGCCTGGGTTGTTGTCGCCTGTTGGATACAACGGTTATTGGCTGGTGGATGGTGCGGTGGTCAACCCTGTGCCAGTGTCGCTAACCCGAGCGTTAGGGGCCGATATCGTTATCGCAGTCGATCTACAGCACGACGCGCATCTGATGCAGCAAGATTTACTTTCCGTCAATATGACGACGCCCTTGGCAGACAACCAGGTGCAACCTGATAGCTGGCGTGGGCGGTTGCGTGAGCAACTGGGTAAAATCACCACCCGACGAGCCAGTACTACGCCAACGGCGATGGAAATCATGACCACTTCCATTCAAGTGTTGGAAAACCGCCTGAAACGCAACCGTATGGCGGGCGACCCACCAGATATTTTGCTGCAACCTTTCTGCCCGCAGATTTCAACTCTGGATTTCCACCGTGCCGCTGAGGCGATCAGTGCCGGGAGCCTGGCGGTTGAAAAAAAGATAGATGAGTTGCTGCCACTGGTTCGTACCCATGAATGAATTTTCTGATTTACATGACTTCTGGCAATTCTGACAGGCGACCAAGGCCATACCATGCCACTATTTAATTATTGCCAGTCAGGGGAGCGCACATGACACAGCCACTCGATGGAAAGCTCATCCTCATTGTTGAGGATGAGCCCGTTTTCCGCTCTTTGCTGGATAATTACCTTACCTCTTTAGGGGCGATAATTACGGTTGCCACAGATGGCATTGATGCGCTGGAGAAAATGAGCCATTTAGCCCCTGATTTGTTGATTTGCGATCTGGCTATGCCGCGCATGAACGGGCTAAAACTGGTAGAGCATTTGCGTAATGAAGGGATTCAAACGCCGATACTGGTCATTTCGGCCACCGAAAATATGTCAGATATCGCCAAAGCATTACGCTTTGGTGTGCAGGATGTCTTGCTCAAACCGATTAAAGATCTCAACCGCCTGCGTGAAACGGTGTTCGCCTGCCTCTATCCCAACATGTTCAATTCTCGTGTCGAAGAAGAAGAGCGATTATTTAAAGACTGGGACGCGCTGGTTAGCGACCCGCAGGCAGCATCCAAATTATTGCAAGAGTTGCAACCTCCCGTGCAACAAGTGATGTCGCACTGCCGCATCAATTACCGTCAACTGATCACCCTTAATCAGCCTGGGCTTGTGCTGGATATCGCGCCGCTTTCAGAAAACGATCTGGCATTTTATTGTCTTGATGTGACCCGCGCCGGGGATAACGGTGTATTAGCCGCGTTGTTATTACGCGCGTTATTTAATGGCTTACTGCAAGAGCATCTTTCCCAGCAACGCCAGCGCTTACCAGAGTTAGGGAATTTACTTAAACAAGTGAACCAGTTATTACGCCAGGCGAATTTGACCGGCCAATTCCCGTTGATGGTGGGCTATTATCATAGCGAGCTCAAGAATCTGATTTTGGTCTCGGCGGGGCTGAATGCCACCTTAAATACCGGCGAGCATCAAATCCAGGTCAGCAACGGTGTGCCGTTAGGAACCCTGGGCAATACTTACCTCAACCAAATCAGCCAGCGCTGCGAATCCTGGCAGTGCCAGGTTTGGGGTACGGGCGGACGATTACGCCTGATGTTGTCTGCGGAATGAGCATCTGGACGACTGAAAACATTTAGTTTTTCTCCCCTGACAGCGTGGGTGTTAATATCGCAATTAACTCATTCGTATTTATCTTAAATTACCAACGCATCGGGTAAACAGCCGTAGATTTCATTTTTAAGCTGATATACTCGAGGCGTTTTTTAATTGACTTGCAAGTGAAAACTTGAACAGTCCAGGAGATTTTTCAATGGCTGCCCTTAATTCAAAAGTAAGAAAAGCAGTAATCCCTGTCGCGGGATTAGGCACGCGTATGTTACCGGCTACTAAGGCTATTCCTAAAGAGATGTTGCCTTTGGTTGATAAACCTTTAATTCAGTATGTGGTCAACGAATGTATCGCCGCAGGTATTACTGAAATTGTTCTGGTGACTCACTCTTCGAAAAACTCCATCGAAAACCATTTCGATACCAGTTTCGAACTGGAAGCGATGCTGGAAAAACGCGTTAAGCGCCAGTTGTTGGAAGAAGTTCAGGCTATTTGCCCTCCACATGTCACGATTATGCAGGTTCGACAGGGTCTGGCAAAAGGCCTTGGTCACGCCGTGTTGTGTGCTCACCCGGTTGTGGGTGATGAGCCAGTTGCGGTAATCCTGCCTGATGTGATCCTTGATGAGTTCGAATCTGATCTTTCCCAGGATAACCTGGCTGAAATGATCAAACGTTTTGATGCTACAGGCCACAGCCAAATCATGGTTGAGCCCGTAGAAGATGTGACGGCTTATGGTGTTGTTGACTGCAAAGGCGTTGAATTGAACGCAGGCGATAGCGTGCCAATGGTGGGTATCGTTGAGAAGCCGAAAGCAAATGTTGCGCCATCCAATCTTGCTGTAGTGGGGCGTTATGTCCTGACGGCAGATATCTGGCCGCTGCTGTCCAAAACGCCTCCGGGTGCTGGCGATGAAATTCAGCTGACTGACTCCATCGCTATGTTGATGGAAAAACAGACTGTTGAAGCCTACCACATGAAAGGCGTTAGCCATGACTGCGGTAATAAACTCGGCTACATGCAGGCGTTTGTGGAATACGGTATCCGTCATAGTTCTCTGGGGCCAGATTTTAAAGCCTGGTTAGAAGAGATTGTTGGCGCGAAAAAGTAATTCATTTCAACGCAGGATAGAAAGATGAAAGTTACTGTATTTGGTATCGGCTATGTTGGACTTGTGCAGGCTGCGGTGCTTGCAGAAGTCGGTCACGAAGTGATGTGCATAGATGTCGATGCGAAGAAAGTTGAAAATCTGAAAAACGGCGTGATCCCGATTTTTGAACCTGGCTTAACGCCACTGGTTAAGAAAAACTATGAAGAAGGCCGTTTGCAGTTCAGCACCGATGCTGAAATGGGTGTTCATCATGGTGAAATGCAATTTATTGCTGTTGGCACGCCGCCTGATGAAGACGGCTCTGCTGATCTGAAATATGTCACAGCTGTGGCGCGTACCATCGCGCAGCACATGACTTCTCATAAAGTTGTGCTCGATAAGTCTACCGTTCCAGTCGGAACCGCAGACAGAGTGCGCAGCGTAATGGAAGAAACACTGAAAGCGCGTGGCGTAGAAATTCCATTCGATGTAGTTTCTAACCCTGAATTCCTGAAGGAAGGTGCCGCAGTTTCTGACTGTATGCGCCCTGAGCGTATTGTTATCGGTACTGATAACGATGATGTGGTCGATTTATTGCGTGAACTGTATGAACCGTTCAACCGCAATCATGACCGTATGATCCTGATGGATATCCGTAGCGCCGAGTTGACCAAGTACGCAGCCAACTGCATGCTGGCGACTAAAATCAGCTTTATGAACGAAATCTCTAACCTGGCAGAACGTCTGGGTGCGGATATCGAGAAAGTGCGTATGGGTATCGGTTCTGACTCGCGCATCGGTTACAGCTTTATCTATCCTGGCTGCGGTTATGGTGGGTCCTGCTTCCCTAAAGATGTGCAGGCACTGATTCGTACTGCTCAGCAGATTGGCTATACGCCACGTATTCTGCAAGCAGTAGAAGAGGTAAACCACGACCAGAAGTTAAAACTCCCTGAGTTTATTTCTCGTCACTTTGGTGAAGACCTGAAAGGCAAGACCTTCGCGCTGTGGGGGCTCTCTTTCAAACCGAATACTGACGATATGCGTGAAGCCTCAAGCCGCGTCCTGATGGAAGCGCTTTGGGAACGCGGTGCTCAGGTGCAGGCGTATGACCCGGAAGCAATGGATGAAACCCAGCGCATTTACGGACATCGTTCAGACCTGAAATTGATGGGTACCAAAGAAGCTGCATTACAAGATGCAGATGCTCTGGTTATTTGTACAGAGTGGCAAAGTTTCCGTGCACCTGATTTCGATGCAATTAAGAAATCACTAAAGCAACCGGTTATCTTTGACGGCCGTAACCTGTATGATCCTGAGAGACTCAGCAAGCGCGGCTTTGTTTATTATGCAATCGGCCGCGGAGCGTCCATCAATATTGCATAATAAATGAGGGTTGTATGAAATTTCTGGTTACCGGCGCCGCAGGCTTTATTGGATTCCATGTTAGTGAACGTCTGCTCAACGCCGGTCACCAGGTTATCGGTATCGATAACCTGAACGACTATTATGACGTCAATCTCAAACAAGCTCGTCTTGATCGCCTTGCTCCTCATTCATCATTCCGTTTCGAAAAAATTGACCTCGCCGATCGTAATGGTATGGCGCAATTATTTGCCACTGAGAAATTCGATCGTGTGATTCATCTTGCTGCGCAAGCTGGTGTTCGTTATTCAATCGATAACCCTCACGCTTATGCGGATTCAAATCTGGTAGGGCATTTAAATGTGCTCGAAGGTTGCCGCCATAATAAAGTCGGGCATCTGTTATATGCGTCTTCAAGCTCAGTATATGGCCTGAATCGTAAACTCCCGTTCTCCACGGATGACAGTGTCGATCATCCAATTTCTTTATATGCGGCAACTAAAAAAGCCAACGAGTTGATGTCACATACCTACTCGCACTTATATGGATTGCCAACGACGGGTTTGCGTTTCTTTACCGTTTATGGTCCGTGGGGGCGCCCGGATATGGCGTTATTTAAATTTACTCGTGCGATTGTCGAAGGGAAGAGTATTGATGTTTACAATCACGGACAAATGCGTCGTGATTTTACTTATATCGATGATATTGCTGAGGCGATTGTGCGTTTACAGGACGTCATTCCACAAGCTGATGCACAATGGACGGTAGAAGAGGGAACGCCAGCAACTAGCTCAGCGCCGTATCGTGTATATAACATCGGTAATAGCAACCCAGTGACGCTGATGGATTATATTACGGCCCTGGAAACCTCACTGGGTAAAGTTGCGCACAAGAACATGCTTCCTATGCAGCCTGGTGATGTACTGGAGACCAGTGCGGATACACAGGCGCTGTATGATGTTATCGGCTTCAAGCCTCAGACATCAGTAAACGATGGCGTACAGAACTTTGTAGACTGGTATAAGGCATTCTATAAAGTCAGCTGACACTGTGATTAGTTTGTAAAATGAAAAAGGAAGCTCAGGCTTCCTTTTTTGTGGATACTGTTTTCGGCATAATTTAAAAAAACATTACACACAAATAAAAATCCCGCCGAAGCGGGATTTAATAAGCAGCACTAAAAGCGAAAATTAGGCAATCAGGAAGTCTTCCAGTTTCTTGCCTTGTTCTTCCATTGCTTTTTTGATTACTGCTGGAGTACGGCCCTGGCCAGTCCAGGTTTTGCTTTCGCCGTTTTCGTCGATGTACTGATATTTAGCTGGGCGCGCAGCGCGTTTTGCTTTGCCTGCAGATTTAACAGCAGCCATGCTATTCAGTAATTCGTTAGGATCAATGCCGTCAGCGATCAGCATTTCACGGTATTGTTGCAGTTTACGAGTACGCTCTTCAATTTCTGCAGCAGCAGCATTATCTTCTTCGCGACGTTCGTTAACAACAACTTCTAATTTTTCCAGCATTTCTTCCAGCGTTTCCAGAGTACATTCTCTAGCTTGTGCACGAAGAGTACGGATGTTGTTCAGAATTTTAAGTGCTTCGCTCATTTTAGTAATCTCAATCTTATATTGATGGTTGGCTTGATGGGCTAATAATAGAGGCTTAAATTAACTTCTGCAATAGGCGGGAATGTAAGGAATTCAAAATTCCATAATATTTTGTCGATTTATAAAAGAACATTAACTTAAATTTTGCTTCATACGGCGGGAAAACAAAACGTGGATAACTCACTTTTTCAACAACAACCCTGATAGTAACAGGGGTTGTTGAGGCTCTAAATTGAGGTGTGACCGCATTAATGGTGAAATATCAACCTTTGGTATTATTGTCCAAAACAGTGGATATTCTTAATAGATAATTATTATTAGGGATTCAATGAGTTCCATCGTATAGCAATGAAAATGCTGAAAACTCCGTAAGTTAAGTGCAGCGTGACGAACTTCAAACATCAGGTGCATAACAACCATTTTGCTCTACTACTTATATATCAGAAGAACAATACAGAATTTTTTCTTACAAACCTCAGGCAACGATAACTCTGTAACGGCTTATGATATAATCCGTGTTAATAATATTTACATTTTAACTCAGGCTAGCTGACCAATGGCACAACTCTACTTTTACTATTCCGCAATGAATGCGGGTAAATCCACGGCATTACTGCAATCCTCATACAACTATCAAGAGCGCGGGATGCGTACGCTGGTGTATACCGCAGAAATTGACAACCGGTTTGGCTCTGGGAAGGTGAGTTCACGTATTGGATTATCGTCGCCCGCTAAGCTCTACAATGGCTCAACCCAATTATTCAATGAAATAAGTGAAGAGCATCAGCGTGATGCCGTGCATTGTGTTCTGGTGGATGAATGCCAGTTCCTGACACGCGATCAAGTACTAGCGTTATCAGACGTGGTGGATGAATTAGATATTCCCGTACTGTGTTATGGATTACGTACTGATTTTCAGGGCGAATTATTTGGCGGAAGCCGCTATTTATTAGCGTGGTCAGATAAGCTAGTAGAATTAAAAACTATTTGTTTCTGTGGTCGTAAAGCCAGTATGGTGTTGCGACTTGATCAGGAAGGCCGTCCATATAACCAGGGTGAGCAAGTGGTTATTGGTGGCAATGAACGTTATGTGTCGGTTTGCCGCAAGCATTATAAAGAAGCGCTACAAAAAGGCTCTCTGCAGGGCATCCAGAGCGCATAAAAAATAAAAGTGAGGGGAAGGCTAGTCTTTCCCGCTGGTCTTCGTCAAGGGCTGTACATTTCGAATTTGAAAAGCAGACATAAAAAAACCCGCCGAGGCGGGTTTTTTATTAGGCTTTACAATTAAGCGGTTTTCTTCGCTTTCTTGTCAGCTTTAGCTGCTGGAGCAGCTTCTTTTGCAGTCGATGCTGGCACGCTACCTTCTTCTACATAATCACGACCGTAGAAGGTATCCATCAGAATCTGTTTCAGTTCAGAGATCAGTGGGTAACGCGGGTTAGCACCGGTACACTGGTCATCGAACGCATCTTCAGACAGTTTATCAACGTGAGCCAGGAAGTCAGCTTCCTGAACGCCTGCTTCGCGGATGGACTTAGGAATACCCAGTTCAGCCTTGATGCTTTCCAGCCATGCCAGCAGTTTTTCGATCTTAGCAGCAGTACGGTCGCCCGGTGCGCTCAGACCCAAGTGGTCTGCGATTTCAGCATAACGACGACGCGCTTGTGGGCGGTCATACTGGCTGAATGCAGTCTGCTTGGTTGGGTTGTCATTCGCGTTATAGCGGATAACGTTGGAAATCAACAGGGCGTTCGCCAGACCGTGAGGAATGTGGAACTGTGAACCCAGTTTGTGCGCCATTGAGTGGCACACACCGAGGAAGGCGTTAGCAAACGCGATACCGGCGATGGTCGCAGCGTTGTGTACACGCTCACGAGCAACTGGGTTTTTAGCGCCTTCGTTGTAAGATGCTGGCAGGTTTTCTTTCAGCAGTTTCAGTGCTTGCAGAGCCTGACCGTCAGAGAATTCGCTAGCCAGTACGGAAACGTAAGCTTCCAGTGCGTGAGTCACGGCATCCAAACCACCGAAAGCACACAGGGACTTAGGCATATCCATCACCAGGTTGGCATCAACAATTGCCATATCTGGAGTCAGAGCGTAGTCCGCCAGCGGGTATTTCTGACCAGTTGCATCATCAGTTACAACAGCAAACGGGGTCACTTCTGAACCAGTACCGGAAGTGGTGGTAACCGCGATCATTTTCGCTTTTACGCCCATTTTCGGGAACTTGTAGATACGCTTACGGATGTCCATGAAGCGCAGCGCCAGTTCTTCGAAGTGAGTTTCTGGGTGCTCGTACATAACCCACATGATTTTCGCAGCATCCATCGGTGAACCGCCGCCCAGCGCGATGATCACGTCTGGTTTGAAGGAGTTCGCCAGCTCTGCACCTTTACGTACCACGGTCAGAGTTGGGTCCGCTTCTACTTCGAAGAATACTTCAGTTTCAACGCCAGCTGCTTTCAGAACAGAAGTGATCTGGTCTGCATAGCCGTTATTGAACAGGAAACGGTCGGTAACGATCATCGCACGTTTGTGACCATCAGTAATCACTTCGTCCAGCGCGATTGGCAGAGAGCCGCGGCGGAAGTAGATAGATTTCGGAAGTTTATGCCACAACATGTTCTCAGCTCGCTTAGCAACGGTTTTCTTGTTGATCAGGTGCTTAGGACCCACGTTCTCAGAGATGGAGTTACCACCCCATGAGCCACAACCCAGAGTCAGGGAAGGCGCGAGTTTGAAGTTGTACAGGTCACCGATACCACCCTGTGAAGCAGGGGTGTTGATCAGGATACGTGCAGTTTTCATTTTGTCGCCGAAGTGCTTAACGCGCTCTGGCTGGTTGTCCTGGTCTGTGTACAGGCAAGAGGTGTGGCCGATGCCGCCCATCTCAACCAGTTTCTCAGCTTTAACAACAGCGTCTTCGAAGCTCTTAGCACGATACATAGCCAGAGTTGGAGACAGTTTTTCGTGAGCGAATGGCTCCGAATCGTCAACAACGCTAACTTCACCAATCAGGATCTTGGTGTCAGCCGGTACAGTGAAGCCTGCCAGTTCAGCAATTTTAGTTGCTGGCTGACCAACGATAGCGGCGTTCAATGCGCCGTTTTTCAGGATGATGTCCTGAACAGCTTTCAGCTCTTTACCCTGCAGCATGTAGCCGCCGTGGGATGCAAAACGTTCGCGTACTGCATTGTATGCAGAGTCAACAACGATAACTGATTGCTCGGAAGCACAGATTACGCCGTTGTCGAAGGTTTTAGACATCAGGATAGAAGCAACAACACGTTTGATGTCGGCAGTTTCGTCAACAACAACAGGGGTGTTACCTGCGCCAACACCGATTGCTGGTTTACCGGAGCTATATGCTGCTTTAACCATGCCTGGACCACCGGTTGCCAGAATCATGTTGATATCTGGGTGGTGCATCAGAGCGTTAGACAGTTCGACAGATGGCTGGTCAATCCAACCAATCAGATCTTTAGGTGCACCAGCAGCGATAGCAGCTTGCAGAACGATGTCTGCGGCTTTATTGGTCGCGTCTTTTGCACGTGGGTGTGGAGAGAAGATGATCGCGTTACGAGTCTTCAGGCTGATCAGAGATTTAAAGATAGCCGTTGAAGTTGGGTTAGTCGTTGGCACGATACCGCAGATGATACCGATTGGCTCAGCGATAGTGATAGTCCCGAAGGTGTGGTCTTCATCCAACACACCGCAGGTTTTCTCATCTTTATAGGCGTTGTAGATATACTCAGAAGCAAAGTGGTTTTTGATCACTTTATCTTCAACAATACCCATGCCAGATTCGGCAACGGCTAGTTTCGCGAGAGGGATTCGAGCATCAGCGGCAGCCAGAGCGGCGGCGCGGAAGATTTTATCAACTTGCTCTTGAGTAAAGTTGGCATATTCACGCTGGGCTTTCTTGACGCGCTCTACAAGTGCGTTAAGTTCAGCGACATTAGTTACAGCCATAATGCTCTCCTGATAATGTTTAAACTCTTTTAGTAAATGAGCTGCTCGAGTCGACAGTATAGTCAGCGGGCAACAGCTTGCGTAGAAGAGGGCCACGACTATCCAAAAACTTCCCAAAACATCTTGCTGATTTACTAAAAGAGCCTTATCGAAAAAACCTATTCATGGTCTGAATCATACGCTCTTCAGATGTTTCCAAGAGTACTCACTTCTGAGTAGGTTTTTTGTGACTTGCATCACATTATCCTAAGGCTGACTCCATTCAGCATGACAGATTCAGGTTATTGATAAGTCTTTAAAATTCTTGTCACAGCAAAGCTAAAACAAACTACCATATTTTCAACAAGTGAGTAACAATATTGTTTAATATCGCAATTGCGCATAAAAGTAGTTATCTATGCTGCGAAAGGGCGTAGCGCCAGAACTGGTTTTCCATTACATTACCGCGGCCTTTGCTACGTTCATTTGCGGAGTTTTTAGTGGCTCAATCCTTATTTGATTTGCCAACCTATTTTAAGTTCTTTATTGGCCTGTTCGCGCTGGTAAACCCAGTTGGGATCATTCCCGTGTTTATCAGCATGACCAGCTACCAAACCGCGTTGGCGAGGAATAAAACAAACCTTACCGCCAACCTGTCAGTAGCGATTATTTTATGGACGTCGTTGTTCCTCGGTGACGGTATCCTCCAATTATTCGGCATATCAATTGATTCCTTCCGAATTGCCGGCGGCATTCTGGTGGTGACCATTGCGATGTCGATGATCAGCGGTAAACTGGGTGAAGATAAACAGAACAAACAAGAAAAATCAGAAAGTGCTATTCGCGAAAGCGTAGGCGTCGTTCCGTTAGCTCTTCCATTAATGGCAGGTCCTGGTGCAATCAGTTCGACTATTGTCTGGGGCACGCGATACCACAGTTGGAATTATTTAATCGGTTTTACGATTGCCATTGCGCTCTTTGCTTTTTGCTGTTGGTTAGTTTTCCGTCTAGCTCCTTTGCTAGTGCGCCTGTTAGGGCAAACGGGGATTAACGTTATTACCCGTATAATGGGTCTGTTATTGATGGCTCTGGGTATTGAATTTATTGTGACTGGTCTGAAAACCATTTTCCCAGGATTATTAAGTTAGTTCTGCTGAAAGCTACATATGAAAAAGCAGAATAACCATTCTGCTTTTTTTGTTAAATTCCCACCAACTGATTTGAATCATAAGCGCTGCTGTTCTTTTCACTAGAAAACCATTCATAAGAAAATGCTTTGGAAACCGTATATTAGCGGCCCCGGCATTTGTCCGTTGTACATAAAGTTAACAATCAAATCGTTATTTAACTAACCCTACACAATGATGCTTGCTGCGGCTTTATTGAGATGATATTAGTTAATCAAGCTGTCTTGCAGATGAATGTGCTAAAAAATAGCCAATTGTTAATTTTATGTGAACGCTAGTGTGTTGTGTTCATGTTGCAACAGAACAAACCAGATTAACACTGCAATTTCTTTATTTTTTAGCGTGTTAACTCGACGAAATGCATTGATGCAGCATCTTTCCAGACGACGTTCTGGATAGATAAAAGAGAAATGGTTAACAAATTTGCAAATTGTATTGGCGGGAATTAGGTGCTTTTGATACTTTCCGGACAACACAATTATCTGAAAAATGTTTCATTTACAGATGACTCATCAAAATCAACCTCAGTACAGGGTAGGTTGATTAAGAATCGACGGAGCAGGGTGCCATAAAGAGCATCCCCCAAATAAAGTCGGTGATAGCAAGTAAGACAAAAAATAAAGCCTGGCAGTTGCATAACGCTCTTGCACTGTAAAGGAACCCCTGAGGGGAAGAGGCTGGCTTTCGGGTCGGTAATTATAATGAGTGGAGTATCAACACAATGTCCATCATCACAAAAAAAAGTCTGGTAGCAGCAAGCATTTTATCCGCGCTAATCGTAGGCAATGTGGCCATGGCGGCCGAAGTTCCTGCCGGTGTTCAACTGTCAGAAAAGCAAACGTTGATTCGCAATAACGGTGCTGAACCACAGTCTTTGGACCCAAACAAAATTGAAGGTGTTCCTGAGTCAAACGTGAGCCGTGACCTGTTTGAAGGCTTACTGATTACCTCTCCAAAAGACGGCCACCCAATTCCGGGCGTGGCAGAGTCCTGGGATAATAAAGATTTTAAAGTCTGGACCTTCCATCTGCGTAAAGATGCGAAATGGTCTAACGGCGAGCCAGTCACGGCACAAGATTTCGTCTATAGCTGGCAGCGTCTGGTTGATCCAAATACTGCTTCCCCATACGCAAGCTACCCGCAATACGGCCATATCGTAAACGTTGATGCCATCATCGACGGCAAAATGAAACCAAGTGAACTGGGCGTAAAAGCCATTGACGACCACACGCTGGAAGTCACTCTGAGCGAGCCTGTTCCTTACTTCTACAAACTTCTGGTTAACCCGGCGATGTCCCCGGTGAATAAAGCGGCCATTGAGAAGTTTGGTGAGAAGTGGACCCAACCTGCCAACATCGTGAGCAACGGTGCTTACAAACTGAAGGACTGGGTGGTTAACGAACGTATCGTGATGGAGCGTAATACCAATTATTGGGATAACGCGAAAACTGTTATTTCACAAATTACTTATCTGCCAATCTCCTCTGAAGTCACGGATGTTAACCGCTACCGCAGCGGCGAGATTGACATGACATATAACAACCTGCCAATCGAACTGTTCCAGAAGCTGAAAAAAGAAATTCCAGCTGAAGTACACGTTGACCCGTATCTGTGTACTTATTACTACGAAATCAACAACCAGAAAGCTCCGTTTAACGATGTGCGCGTCCGTACCGCTCTGAAACTGGGCCTGGATCGTGACATCATCGTTAATAAAGTGAAGGCGCAGGGCGATCTGCCAGCTTACGGCTACACGCCTCCTTATGCTGACGGTGCAAAACTGACTAAGCCTGAGTGGTTCTCATGGACTCAGGAAAAACGTAATGAAGAAGCTAAGAAATTGCTGGCTGAAGCGGGCTACACCAAAGACAAACCGCTGACCTTCGACCTGCTGTACAACACTTCCGATCTGCACAAGAAACTGGCCATCGCTGCCGCTTCTATCTGGCAGAAAAACCTCGGTGTGAACGTTAAGCTGGTAAACCAGGAGTGGAAAACCTTCCTTGATACTCGTCACCAGGGCAACTACAACGTTGCACGTGCTGGCTGGTGTGCGGATTACAACGAACCGACTTCCTTCCTGAACACCATGTTGTCTGGCAGCTCAATGAACACCGCGCATTATAAGAGCCCGGCCTTTGACGCCATCATGGCGGAATCGCTGAAAGCAACAGATGAAGCACAACGTGCCGCCGCGTACGATAAAGCGGAACAGCAGTTGGGCAAAGATTCTGCAATCGTTCCGGTTTATTACTACGTGAACGCCCGTCTGGTGAAACCATGGGTAGGCGGTTATACCGGCAAAGACCCGATGGATAATATCTATACTAAAGATATGTATATCATCAAACATTAATGGCAATTCGTGGGGTAAGTTTTACCCTTCATACTTCACGCTGCAGGTGCGTTAACTGCGCTCATTCACCCCAGTCATATAGTTTGTCTATGTTCCTGGGGATTCATGAGTTTGTTGGCTTCCTGCAACGTGAATTATTTAGGGTAAAAAGGGTAGGACTTACCCCATCGTGTCTTATTTAATCGCATGCTAAAGGCACAGCCAGAAGGTACGGGCAATGTTGAAATTTATTCTACGTCGTTGTCTGGAAGCAATTCCGACACTCTTTATTCTTATAACTATTTCATTCTTCATGATGCGTCTTGCGCCGGGTAGTCCATTCACCAGCGAACGCGCGCTTCCGCCAGAAGTGATGGCGAACATCGAAGCTAAATATCATTTAAACGATCCAATCACGACACAGTATTTCAGTTATTTGAAACAACTGGCGCACGGTGATTTTGGCCCGTCATTTAAATACAAAGATTATTCAGTAAACGATTTGGTCGCCTCAAGCTTCCCTGTCTCGGCAAAATTAGGTGCTGCTGCATTTATCTTTGCGCTTGTTTTAGGTGTTTTAGCGGGGGTCATCGCCGCACTGAATCAAAATACCAAATGGGATTACGCCGTAATGGGGGTGGCCATGACGGGGGTTGTTATCCCGAGTTTCGTGGTGGCGCCATTACTGGTTCTGATATTTGCGATAACACTTAAGTGGCTGCCCGGAGGCGGGTGGAACGGCGGTGCCATTCAATACATGATCCTGCCGATGGTTGCACTTTCATTAGCTTATATTGCGAGTATCGCGCGTATCACTCGTGGCTCAATGATTGAAGTGCTGCACTCTAACTTCATCCGTACAGCTCGCGCTAAAGGTTTGCCAATGCGTCGCATTATTTTGCGCCACGCGTTGAAACCGGCTCTGTTACCCGTACTGTCATATTTGGGTCCAGCTTTTGTCGGTATTATCACCGGCTCGATGGTGATTGAAACCATTTATGGGTTACCGGGTATTGGCCAGTTGTTCGTAAACGGAGCGTTGAACCGTGACTACTCACTGGTTCTGAGCCTTACCATTCTGGTAGGCGCGCTGACGATTCTCTTTAATGCGATTGTTGACGTGCTGTACGCCGTTATCGATCCAAAAATCCGTTACTGACACTGGAGTTCGCCATGATGTTGAGTAAGAAAAACAGCGAGGCGCTGGAAAACTTCAGTGAAAAACTAGAAGTAGAAGGCCGTAGCCTTTGGCAAGATGCCCGTCGCCGTTTTATGCATAACCGTGCCGCGGTTGCCAGTTTGATTGTTCTGGCGATTATCGCGCTGTTCGTGGCCTTTGCGCCGATGCTGTCGCAGTTTAGCTACTTTGATACCGACTGGGGAATGATGTCGGCAGCACCAGATATGGAATCCGGGCACTACTTTGGCACAGACTCCTCCGGTCGAGATCTGTTAGTTCGCGTGGCAATCGGCGGGCGTATTTCTCTGATGGTGGGTGTCGCTGCGGCGCTGGTCGCGGTAGTCGTTGGCACATTATACGGCTCGCTCGCGGGTTATCTGGGCGGTAAAACCGACTCAGTGATGATGCGCTTGCTGGAAATCCTCAACTCCTTCCCATTCATGTTCTTCGTGATTTTGCTGGTGACCTTCTTTGGGCAAAACATCCTGCTGATTTTTGTGGCAATCGGGATGGTTTCCTGGCTGGATATGGCGCGTATCGTCCGTGGCCAAACTCTGAGCCTGAAACGTAAAGAGTTCATCGAAGCAGCCCAGGTTGGCGGTGTCTCTACCGTTAACATCGTTGTTCGTCACATTGTGCCAAACGTACTCGGCGTGGTGGTGGTTTATGCCTCGCTGCTGGTGCCAAGCATGATCCTGTTCGAATCTTTCCTGAGCTTCCTGGGTCTGGGTACACAAGAGCCATTAAGTAGCTGGGGTGCATTGCTGAGCGATGGTGCCAACTCCATGGAAGTGTCCCCATGGTTGCTGATGTTCCCGGCAGGCTTCCTGGTTATCACTCTGTTCTGTTTCAACTTTATCGGCGATGGCCTGCGTGATGCCCTCGACCCGAAAGATCGTTAAGGAGTGCCGCGATGAGCACAATTGAAAATCCTGCGGTGGTGACTCCACTGAGCCAGACTTCTACGCTGTTAGACGTAAAAGATCTGCGCGTCACCTTTGGTACTCCAGATGGTGACGTTACGGCGGTAAACGATCTGAATTTCAGCCTGCGCGCCGGTGAAACACTGGGCATCGTAGGTGAATCCGGTTCCGGTAAATCGCAAACAGCATTTGCGTTGATGGGCTTGCTGGCGGCGAATGGCCGTATTGGCGGGTCGGCTAAATTCAACGGTAAAGAGATCCTGAATCTGCCAGAGAACCAACTCAACCGACTGCGTGCAGAGCAGATTTCCATGATCTTCCAGGACCCAATGACCTCACTGAACCCTTACATGCGTGTAGGTGAGCAGTTGATGGAAGTGCTGATGCTGCACAAGAAATTGGGCAAAGCCGAAGCCTTTGAAGAATCTGTTCGTATGCTTGATGCGGTAAAAATGCCCGAAGCGCGTAAGCGTATGCGCATGTTCCCGCATGAGTTTTCCGGTGGTATGCGTCAACGTGTGATGATTGCGATGGCGCTGCTGTGCCGTCCAAAATTGCTGATTGCCGACGAACCGACCACTGCGCTGGACGTCACCGTTCAGGCGCAAATCATGACGCTGCTTAACGATCTCAAACGTGAGTTCAATACTGCGATCATCATGATTACCCACGATCTTGGCGTAGTCGCCGGGATCTGTGACAAAGTGCTGGTGATGTATGCAGGTCGTACTATGGAATATGGCCAGGCGCGCGACGTGTTCTACAACCCGGTTCATCCTTACTCCATCGGCCTGCTCAACGCGGTTCCACGTCTTGATGCTGAAGGCGAATCTTTGCTGACCATTCCTGGCAATCCACCAAACCTGTTACGTCTGCCGAAAGGTTGCCCGTTCCAGCCACGTTGCCCACACGCCATGGAAATCTGCAACACGGCTCCGCCGCTGGAACAATTTGGTGAAGGCCGCTTACGCGCTTGCTTTAAGCCAGTGGAGGAGTTGGTATGAACGCCGTGACACAAGATAAAAAAGTCCTGCTGGAAATTGCCGATCTTAAAGTTCACTTTGATATCAAAGACGGCAAACAGTGGTTCTGGCAACCCTCCAAAACGCTGAAAGCGGTTGATGGCGTGACACTACGTTTGTACGAGGGTGAAACGCTGGGTGTGGTAGGGGAGTCTGGCTGCGGAAAATCGACCTTTGCCCGTGCCATTATCGGCCTGGTCAAAGCCACCGAAGGCAGAGTTGCGTGGCTGGGTAAAGATCTGCTGGGGATGAATCAGGACGAGTGGCGCGATGTGCGCAGCGACATCCAGATGATTTTCCAGGACCCGCTGGCATCACTCAACCCGCGAATGAACATCGGCGATATTATCGCTGAGCCGCTGCGTACCTATCACCCGAAAATGCCGCGTCAGGAAGTCCGTGACCGTGTGAAAGCGATGATGATGAAAGTGGGCTTGCTGCCAAACCTCATCAACCGTTACCCGCACGAATTCTCAGGCGGCCAGTGTCAGCGCATCGGGATTGCCCGCGCGCTGATCCTTGAGCCAAAACTGATCATCTGTGACGAACCCGTTTCGGCACTCGATGTATCCATTCAGGCTCAGGTGGTGAACCTACTGCAAAAACTGCAACGTGAAATGGGACTGTCGTTGATCTTCATCGCCCACGACTTGGCGGTGGTAAAACACATTTCAGATCGCGTCCTGGTGATGTATCTGGGTCATGCAGTTGAGCTGGGTACTTACGACGAGGTGTACCACAACCCGCTGCATCCTTACACCAAAGCCTTGATGTCTGCGGTACCCATTCCCGACCCGGATTTGGAAAGAAACAAAACGATACAACTTCTTGAAGGGGAGTTGCCATCGCCTATTAACCCGCCGTCAGGCTGTGTTTTCCGTACCCGTTGTCCTATTGCTGGGCCAGAATGTGCCAAAACTCGCCCGGTGCTGGAGGGCAGCTTCAAGCATGCCGTTTCCTGTCTTAAGGTAGACCCGTTATAATCTCGCAGGGCTGGCATGATGCCAGCCCTTTTTGTTTGTGAGGTTACTTGCCTGTGCTTATTCTTGTTACCCGTCAGCGGATGTACCATCTTCTCTTTGATCAAAAAACGCGCTCAGGCCGACGCTTTGAAGCGTTATGCGGGTTATTCGCTTTACTCAGCGTGATTGCGGTCTTTATCGAGTCAGGACTCGGCACGCAATACCATCTGACCTACGATGAATGGCAGCTCTTTGTGGCTCTGGAAATTGGCTTCACTCTGCTGTTTACGCTGGAGTATATTCTGCGGGTGCTGTGTTGGCCTGACCCCAGAAAGTACGTCTTCAGCTTCTGGGGCTTCATCGATCTGGCGACGATTTTGCCGCTGTACGTGTTGTGGCTGTGGCCTGAAATAGGCGTCAATTACGTGTTTGCGTGGCGCGCAATGCGTGCAATCCGCGTACTTAGAATACTCAAACTGCTGCGCTACATGCCGACGTTGCACACCTTATGGCAAGCTATTGTTAATGCTCGCCACCAATTGATTCTGTTCTATTCCTTTATTCTCATCGTGATGGTGGTCGCTGGTGGCCTGATGTACGGCATTGAAGGGCCGCCAAACGGTTTTACTAACCTGGGGACGTCGGTGTACTGGGCGGTGGTGACGGTGACGACAGTGGGGTATGGCGACATCACTCCGCATACCGGGCCGGGGCGCATGGTCGCTTCAATTCTTATCTTGATTGGTTACTCGGTGATTGCCATCCCAACCGGGATTATTACCGCGCATATGACTAACGAGTTTCAGAAACAGCGGAATGCCCGTTTGTGCCCAAACTGCCATAAAGGCAATCACGACGAAGAGGCTCGATTCTGCAAATCCTGCGGGAGTGCGTTACCTAAGCTGTAGGTCAGATGTAAATGGCGGATGACGCTAACGCTTATCCGCCCTACAAAGGCTTATTCGCGCCAGAGAATATGGCAAAGTTTGTGGTCTTTTTCGCGGCACAACAGTACACGTGCGAAGATGTCGTTAATTTCACCGCCATCGGTATCGGCCAGGCCAATCACCACTTCGGCGAAGAAATCAGGGTTCAGATCGAAATCCACATGTTCCTGCCAGTCTTCTGCCGGGTCAAAAAGCTCAGCACCGCCGCGCTCTTCAAATTGCAGATTAAACAAAATTACATCGGCTGGGTCGAGGTTATCGACCGCCAGCTCAAGAAAAATATCGTAAGCCTGCTCGAGGGTTTCATCTTCTGTCAGGCGATTGTTCAGATCCATTTCCATGTCTGGTTCCACTTATTAAATACTGATGCGCCACGTTTTACAGCAACGGGCTAAAGAAGTAAAACAGTCGCTCTACCACGCGCTGCCACATTGGACGCTTAACCCACAAACGCTGGTCTAACAGGCGAGAGCGGGAGATATAATCGTCTTGTACCGCCGCCAGATCGCTGGCAAAACCGGAGTCATCAATCACCAGCGTAATCTCGAAATTAAGCCACAAGCTGCGCATATCCAGATTCACGGTACCGACTAAACTCAATTGCCCATCGACCAGCACACTCTTGGTGTGCAGCAGACCGCCTTCAAACTGGTAAATTTTCACCCCAGCAGCCAGTAACTCAGTGAAGAAGGCTCGGCTCGCCCAGCCCACCAGGAGAGAGTCATTCTTGCGTGGGACAATAATACTCACGTCGACGCCACGTTGCGCCGCGGTGCAAATAGCATGTAGCAAATCATCACTTGGGACGAAATAAGGCGTCGTCATAATTAAATATTCACGCGCCGCATAAACTGACGTTAGCAGCGCCTGATGAATTAAGTCTTCCGGGAAACCAGGACCTGAGGCAATGGTATGAATGGTATGCCCGGTCGCCTCTTCAAAAGGCATAATATTCGCGTCTGGAGCCGGTGGTAAAATACGCTTACCGGTTTCTATCTCCCAGTCACAGGAATAAACAATCCCCATCGCAGTGGCGACCGGGCCTTCCATACGCGCCATTAAATCGACCCATTGCCCGACGCCAGCATCCTGTTTAAAGAAACGCGGATCGACGAGATTCATACTGCCGGTGTAAGCAATGTAGTTATCGATCATCACCATTTTACGGTGCTGGCGTAAATCCATGCGGCGCAGGAACACACGCATCAGGTTAACTTTGAGCGCCTCAACCACTTCGACGCCAGCGTTACGCATCATATTCGCCCACGGACTGCGGAAGAACGCGACGCTACCCGCAGAATCGAGCATTAATCGGCAATGAATCCCGCGACGCGCGGCTGCCATCAGCGATTCAGCAACCTGGTCAGCTAAGCCCCCTGGCTGCCAGATATAAAACACCATCTCGATATTGTGGCGAGCCAACTGGATGTCACGAATCAACGCGTGCATCGTTTCATCTGACGTGGTGAGCAGTTGGAGTTGGTTGCCTTTGACACCGCCAATCCCCTGGCGGCGCTCACACAGCTGGAACAGTGATGTCGCCACTTCGCTGTTTTCTTCGGCAAAAATATGTTTGCAGCTTTTAAGATCGTTCAACCATTTGGCGGTTGATGGCCACATGGCACGCGCGCGCTCTGCGCGGCGTTTACCCAGATGCAGTTCGCCAAATGAGAGATAGGCGATGATCCCAACCAGCGGAAGAATATAAATGATAAGAAGCCATGCCATGGCTGAAGGAACTGCACGACGCTTCATCAAAATTCGTAGCGTCACGCCGGCTATTAAAAGCCAGTAACCTAAAATTATCAGCCAACTAAAGACTGTATAGAAGGTTGTCATCGTTCAAAAATCCTTTAGAAACCGTATGCTTTTGAGTTTACGCACAACAGCCAGCGGTTAACACTAAAACTATACCCAAAATTGGGAATACGAGCAGCCAGCGGGCCAACAGCTTGAAGTGTGACGGGTATAATCGTAAAACGACTGGTCTGTAGGGCAGAAGGCACTATAATGGCGCGTCTTACATGCAACCCGAGTCGTAAAAATGAGGCGTAGTAGAACTGAGGTCGGACGGTGGCGTATGCTTCGTCAGACGCAACGGCGCAGATCGCGTTGGCTGGAAGGTCAGTCACGCCGCAACATGCGCATTCACGCCATCAGAAAGTGCCAGACAAACCGCGCGCGTAATTCCTTGCTGTTTGCTATTCACGATCAATGGGCGTCGTAAAGAAAAGGGCACCGCTCGCGGTGCCCAGTATCATTTAGCTGCGACCTTTAGAAGAAATGCATCGCAAGTACAATAATCAGAACTGTTATTGTGGCCGCCGCCACTAACACCATTGGGTGACTGGCCAGCCAGGCATTCCAGCGAGCTTCCTGATTTCCCACCGATTGCTTATGTTGTTCATAAGACTCATCAAAAAGATCCATGAAAATTTCCCGACAAATTCAATAACAGCATTAACTTAAAATTACCCATTCAGTACGCTGCGCATTGTCACCTTTTGTGAATCTTTGAACAATGTTTCCTGGTTATCCAATGTTATTTGTAGAGGGTCGCCTCTCCGTAGACCTGCCCATCATCGCTACTCTCGGTCGTGATCGTATAGGCTGATGCACCGTTGTTTATTGCTTCTGCTTTAAGGGAGTTTTCCACTTCTTCAATAGTGCTCCCCCTTGCTGTGAGGGTGCCGCTTTGTTGGTTATAAGAGGTTTCATCGGCGAGAGTATCAACAGCCAGGGTCGTTATCGGAAGGGCTATCAGGACCGCAGCTACTGAAAAATAAAGTAAATTTTTCATCATTACATCCTCAAGGCTTACGAGTGATTAAAAGTAATTACCTCATAAAGTGTAGGTGAAATGACTTGGCGAAAAGTCAAAAAAACGATGGGATAATTCTCATTTTGTTAATGCTAAAACATGACGAATTTGCTGTTTTGATTTTCATGCAACACTTGTGAATTGGAACCGTGTCAGCCGATCATGATTGCGCTCGGCAGTTAGATTTATTCAATAAACCGGATAACATTGACTACTATTAGGGGGAAGCCGCTAAAGGGTTGATTTTCGTAACCTAAGGAATGAATCATGTTGAAAAAATTCTGTGTTATTGCCGTGACAGGCGTTCTTGTTTCAGGCTGTGCATCCCAGAATGATTTATCCCCACAAGAAAAGAAATACCAACGTGTAAATGCCGCCGCGCATCAATGTGCAGAAGAAGTAAAAAATAAAACCATCGAATTAACCGCCAAAGGAATGTCAACTACCGTCCGTTGGACGACCTTACAGTATGTGGTGACAGGCTCCGATGGCACAGAAAATCTGCGCGCAGTTGAGTACAGAACGTCCACAGTTCTGGATAATGACGTACCGGGGAGTGCGTGGAAAATATGCATGCAAAATGCCGATGCGTTGGTCCCAGAGTTGAAGTTCTGAGTGTCGTATTCAGAAAGAAAAGGCACTTCAAAATACGATGAGTACTTATTTGTGCCCTTTATGAATTAAAGAATAAATCAGAAGACCTTTTTATAGGGCTTGATCGCGACCTGTTTAACGACGCCAGCGGCGATATAAGGATCGGCCTCGGCCCAGGCTTGTGCATCTTCTAGCGACGCAAACTCAGCAATAACCGTTGAACCGGTAAAACCCGCAGCCCCTGGATCATTGCTATCAACGGCAGGCATTGGCCCCGCGGTTAACAAGCGACCTTCATCGCGTAAAAGTTGTAGGCGTGCAAGATGGGCAGGGCGCACAGCTAGCCGCTTTTCGAGAGAATCGGCATTATCTTCCGCATAAATGATATACAGCACGTGCAGCACTCCTTTTGATATGAGGGTTGTAAAATACGGTAAGTGAATGGCGCAAAGACTGCAATTGAAACATAAACAAGATGTTAAATCGCGGTCACGAATGGGGGAAAAACCTGCAGGTGGAAGGAAAAAGAGCCACTTTCTTCGATGCGTTGTTGAATATGATTGCTATTTGCATTTAAAATTGACGCCTGTTTAAGAGACTTAAGCCATTATGACGTCAATGACCTTTGATTTACCTCGCCGCTTTCCATGGCCAACCGTTCTCTCGGTTGTGATACATGGTGCTGTTGTCGCGGGGTTGCTCTATACCTCGGTACATCAGGTTATTGAGTTGCCAGCGCCCGCACAGCCTATCAGTGTCACCATGGTGACCCCGGCTGAGCTCGAACCCCCACAACCTGAAGTGGTGCAACCGCCTCCGCAGCCGGTAGCAGAACCTGAGCCAGAACCGATTCCCGAACCGCCAAAAGAAGCGCCGGTAGTCATCCATAAGCCTGAGCCGAAACCCAAACCAAAGCCTAAGCCAAAGCCGGTGAAAAAAGTGGAACAGCCGAAGCCAGAAGCCAAACCGGTTGAACCCCGTCCAGCAACTGCGGTAACTAACACGGCACCAGCTCGTCCGGCACCGGTTGCTAAAACGGCACCAGTGGCGTCTACCGCTCCGGTTGCGACAGGGCCACGCGCGCTTAACCGTAATTCGCCACAGTATCCTTCTCGTGCACATGCGTTACGCATTGAAGGTAAAGTGCGGGTGAAGTTTGATGTTGGCCCGGATGGCAGCGTGAGTAACGTGAGCATCCTCTCCGCAACGCCTGCCAATATGTTTGAGCGTGAAGTGAAAATGGCGATGAAAAAATGGCGCTACGAAAGCGGAAAGCCAGGCCAGGGTTTGATTGTCAATGTGGTCTTCAAACTTAACGGCGGCGCAACGATGGAGTGATCAAGCTCCTTGCCAAATAAAAACGGAACCTAATGGTTCCGTTTTTTGTTTATAAGCTGTACTTACAAGAAGGTGTAACTCAAATTCACACCCACGCCATAATTGCGCCCCGGTGCAGGTTCGAAGTAGCGACCATTACTTTCGTTGACGATGACAGAGCCGACATATTCCCGATCAAATAAGTTATCGACACGCCCCCAAACATCCAACAGCCAGCGTTCCTGAATACGCAATTTGTAACCGCTGTTGAGCGAGGCAACCGTATAAGCAGGCGCCTGTTCGCTATTCTCATCATTGGCCTGAATGTCACTCATATAGCGAACGTCAGCACCGGCATAAAAACCTTCTGGCGGTGCGTATTCCAGCGCCGCGTAGCCCATGTTACGCGCAATACCCGGAATGCGATTTCCCTCGCAATTGTCTTCACCCCCACAAGCGTTACTGCGATACGTTGCATCCAGATAAGTCCACGCCATTTTTACGCGCCAGTCATAACCTAACTGGCTATCAGCAGAAAGCTCCATGCCACGACGGCGTGTCTCACCGGCATTTTTATAGGTTGTGCGGCCACCACTACTTTGGTCGGCAACAATCTCATCGTCGGTGTCTGTCTGGAATAGCGCGGCGGTCAACAAACTGTTGCCGACCCGGGTTTTGCTGCCGATTTCTATGGTGTCGCTGGTGGATGGCTTCAGACCGAAATTCAAACCCGCCTGGCCATTATCACGATAGGAGAGTTCGTTGATGGTCGGTGTTTCAAAACCGCGACCCGCAGAGGTATACACATTCCACGCATCGTTGACTGCATACTTCAGTGCCGCCGCTGGCAGCCATTTGTGATAGCTCGCGTCACCACTGTCATCGCCATTCCGGGCAGTGATGTATTCGTCATTCGAATCGAAATAAACCGAACTAAAACGCACACCAGCATCGAGACTCAGCTTATCGGTGAGTTGCCACGCGGTTTGTAGATACGGGTCAACATTCCACATCAGATTACGTTCGTCACGGCGCAAATCGCCTTTCTCACCCAAAACCGTGGTGTCATTTTCGACCACAAAGTTTTCATAGCCTTTGCGCTTTTCTGACATGGTTTCGTAATCAAGACCCGTGGTAAATGTCACTGGGACAGATAGCAGATTGCCACGGTGCGTCCAGCGTGAATCAATCCCCTGATAATGGCGGCTCAGCTCAATCACACCACCGGGATGAGTTGGGTTTAACTGCGGAGCGACGGGTATCGATTGGTATTGAGTGGTTTCGCGCACACCTGCATAGGTCATGACACTGAGGTCATCATTAGCGGTTAATTGCCTGTCGTAACGCAGGCCGGCCTGCGTTTGTTTTGTGGTTTTACGCGTATTGTACTGCTCAGCGCGAGGTGCCTGAGTGGGGTTATCGTGCCATTCCTGCTCGGTTAAACCGCCTGGGTCGTTGGCATCAATATCGACGCTATTGAGCAGCAGCGTCAATTTACTGGCTTCATTAAGGCGCACACCCAATTTGGCGTTACCGAGATTTTTTTGCGCGCTGCTGTGGTCACGATAACCATGAGTGGTAAAGCGCGAAGCCGAAACCGCGTAATCGACATCGCCTGCTTGTGTGCCATCGCCTGTTGCACCGGTGGCTTTAATGCTGTTGCGCCAGCTTCCGAAACTGCCGTAATAACTGCTGGCTTCCAGCGTTGGTGGCTGAGTTCCGGTAGTGGTGCTGACATTCACCACACCGCCAGAAGCGTTGCCGTAAAGTGCGGAGAAGGGGCCACGTAACACCTCGATACTTTCTACGCTATTGATGTCGATATTTGAGGTTTGGCCCTGGCCATCAGGCATGGTTGCCGGAATGCCATCTACATACATGCGTACGCCACGCACACCGTAAGTGGAACGCGAACCAAAACCACGAACCGACAACTGTAAATCCTGCGCATAGTTTTGACGGTTCTGGACTTGCAAGCCTGCAACACTGCCCAGGCTCTCGGAAAGATTCACACGCGGTGCCGCCTGGCGCATATCATCGCCATTAACAACACTCACAGCCGCAGGCGTATCCAACTCGGAAATCGTGCCTTGTGTTGCAGTCACGACCATCGTCTCTTCTGCCGCAAGCGCGGGCAGGGCGAACGAAGAAAGGGCCGGAACTAAGATAAGTGGAAGCGACAGCTTTCCATGTTGCACAATTTTCATCAGACATTTTCACAGGTAGGAACATTTACGCTCCGGACGAACCATCTGGAACATTCAAGTGCATATGTTAATACTTGTGATGAATGTTTGAAAAGTGTTAACGGCACATAACGTTAATGCGATGAAAAACGGCAGGCTAAAAAAATAGCCCCAAAATGGGGCTATCAGATGGCTGACAAAGGCCACTAAACAGGTGTTGCAGGGGGATTAGCGATAGCGTCATCCACCCTTTGCGCAAGTTTTGTCAGCTGGCGT
Organism: Buttiauxella sp. S19-1; assembly: GCF_022134725.1. Classification (NCBI taxonomy): domain Bacteria; kingdom Pseudomonadati; phylum Pseudomonadota; class Gammaproteobacteria; order Enterobacterales; family Enterobacteriaceae; genus Buttiauxella; species Buttiauxella sp. S19-1. Next base: position 7,071 of record NZ_JAHWLU010000027.1, on the reverse strand, counting down.
TGTCTTCGTAGTGTTTATTAACATCGTGAGCGAGTTCATGGACACGTTTACGTGCACCAAACCAGCCAATGACAAGCACCAAAGCAATCAATGGGATAGAGGCGATGGTGTAGGTTCCATTCGGGTAATCAAAGGCCATCAACACTAACACGCTGAACAGGAATAACAGCGTCAGCCACGAGGTGAAAGGCGCACCCGGCATTTTAAAGCTGACATCTGCGGCTTTGCCTTCTTTAATCGCCTTGCGTAAACGCATCTGGCAAACCACGATAAACGCCCAGGAAGAAATAATACCCAGCGAAGCCACGTTAAGGACGATTTCAAATACCTGCGACGGCACCAGGTAATTCAGGAATACGCCAATCACATACACTCCAAGCGTCACCAGAATACCCGCGTAAGGGACTTGCTGCTTGCTCATTTTCGCCATGAATTTAGGCGCTGAACCGCCCATCGACATCGAACGCAAAATACGTCCGGTGGAATAGAGGCCAGAGTTCAGGCTGGATAATGCAGCACTCAGAACCACCATATTCATAATGTCGCCGATATACGGCACGCCGAGTTTTGAGAAGAAGGTGACAAATGGGCTTTGTCCGGCTTGATAGGCATTCCATGGCAACAACAGCACCAGTAAAACCACCGAACCGACGTAGAAAAGACCGATACGCCAGATAACGCTATTAATGGCTTTTGGTACCATATTCTGCGGGTCTTTACACTCGCCAGCCGCCGTACCCACCAGTTCAATCGAGGCGAAGGCAAATACCACGCCTTGCACCAGCACTAATGCCGGTAATAAACCGTGTGGGAAGAATCCGCCGTTATCGGTAATTAAATGGAAACCCGTGGTATTGCCATCGAGCATTTTCCCGCTGCCGAGGAAAATAGTACCCACCACCAAAAAGACCACGATGGCGAGGACTTTAATTAACGCGAACCAAAATTCCATTTCGGCAAACCACTTCACGCCGATCATGTTCATGGTGCCGACTATACCCAGTGCGCACAGTGCAAATACCCATTGCGGTACATCACCGAAGGCACCCCAATAATGCATATATAAAGCGACAGCGGTAATGTCGACAATGCCGGTCATTGCCCAGTTGACGAAGTACATCCAGCCTGCAACATACGAAGCTTTTTCACCGAGAAATTCACGGGCGTAAGAAACGAAGCTGCCGCTTGATGGGCGATGGAGCACCAGCTCGCCCAGTGCGCGTAAAATGAAGAAAGAGAAGATCCCGCAAACCAGATACACCAGCGCTAACGCCGGGCCTGCCATTTGCAGACGAGCACCTGCACCTAAAAACAGACCGGTGCCAATGGCGCCGCCGATGGCAATCATTTGTACCTGACGATTACCCATCGCTTTGTGATAACCGGAATCATGAGAATTGAGCCAGCGTCGCTTGGCTGCGTGTTTTTCTGCTTCCGTTTTGTGTGTTGCTTTCATGTTAACCCTGTTCCCTTGTTAAAAGATCCCCGTGCATTTGCCTGGCATTTTTATAACTTCAGCGCCATGGCAAATCGGGCGCTAGATCCTATACAGGATTGTTAACGGACGCTAATGTCTTTTTTTGAAAAAGGGGGTTGGGGCGCGAAAAAAATGTTACGAAAATGCAACGCGGAAAACCCGCGCTGCATAGAGGAAGATGCGAGGAATCAGCGGCGCTGCCAGCTTATCGCGTAGTGATAGTGTTTTTTATCAAGCCAAAACTCGGGTGATACGCTCGGGCTCCAGGAGTCATCGCCACCTACGCCCATATGGAAACCATCCAGATTTAAACAAGTTCCAGCTTGCTTGACCAATAAATGGCGATGCGAGGTTTCGCGCAATTGTTGTTGGCTAAAGCGGCTGATATTGAAATGGAAGTTCCCCTGCCAAAGGTTGTCGCCATATTCCAGCCTCTGGGTAGCGCAGCGCAGGCCGTTTTCGGATGGGAAAACATATGGCGTATACAGATCTTCAAGCGGGCGCTGCCAGTGGCCAAATAATGCCGATTGCTGGCGATCAGGGTAGTTTTCATGCGGCCCCAGCCCCAGCCAACTGACAGGCGCATCAATTTGCGCTAACTCGCAAGTCAGCCCGATGCGCGCCGGAGGCGGGGTGCCAAAAGCCACCTCAACATCAACGCTAATATGTACTGTGCCTTCGCAATCAATACGCCAGCTTTTATGGCTGACAAACAGCGTTTTCCCGTTGTGCTGCCAGCTATGAGTGGTGCGGATCAGCACTTCGTTGGCCAGTTGTTCGGCTTCACAATTTTGCAACTGGGATTCCAGTTGATACATGCCCGCCGCTTTCCAGCGTTCGACCCAGGCGTTGGGATCGATACGGCTGGCTTCACTGACGCCAATGTCGTTATCCAGCGGGGCGCGAGTGAACTGGTCTTGCAGTGGTTGCAGCAGTGCGGGTTGCTGCGCTTTCCACCACTGGCTTAATAAACCGGTTTCACGATTGAACTGCCAGTGGTGCTTGCCGAGGCGAATAGTGAAATGACAATGGCTGGTTTCAAGCCCTGGCGTTTCACCGCTAAATGGCAGCGGTGTGGTGCTGAGTATGCCCGGTAACTGCCATTGATCCCAGGCGCAAACATGCCCGGCTTCACACCAGTCGGTAGCGTGGATTTGCTGCACTTTCACCGTCAGCCACACGTCGCCATTTTCGGTTATCGGCGGCAGGGCATCAAAAACCAGGTTCTGTGTGCCTTCAGGGGCAATATCTAACAACACTTCACCTTCTGCGAGCAGCACTCCAGCTTGCGAAACCTCCCAAATCAGGCGCTCGTTATCGCTAGGGCGGAACAAATATTCGCTTATCACCTCAAGGCGCAATGGGGTTTCACGATGCAGGGCGAACTGAAAAAACTGCTGTGCTTGCTGGGCTTCATACAGCGCCGGATGCGGTGTGCGGTCGGCAAACACCAGGCCATTCATACAGAACTGCCGATCGTTTGGTTTGTCGCCAAAATCACCGCCGTAAGCTGACCAGGCTTCACCGTTTTCGTCATGTTTAATCAACGACTGGTCGACCCAATCCCAGACAAAGCCGCCTTGTAAGCGAGGATGCTGGCGGAATGCTTGCCAGTATTTGTGGAAGCCGCCAAAGCTGTTGCCCATGGCGTGGGCATATTCGCAAAGGATCAGCGGGCGTGTTTCATCCGGCATGCCGATCCACTTTTTAATCGACCATTTTGGCACCGCCGGGAACGGCTGATCCTGGTCGACACGCGCGTACATCGGGCAAATGATATCGGTGGCAACACTGTTGGCACCGCCGCCTTCATATTGCACCGGGCGTGTGGGGTCGAATGATTTTATCCAGCGATACAGAGCGTCATGGTTCGCACCATGCCCGGACTCATTACCGAGCGACCAGATGATAATAGAAGGGTGGTTAACATCGCGTTGTACCATGCGCGTGACGCGTTCTGTCATCGCAGGTAGCCAGACCGGGTCGTCACTCAGGCGATTCATTGGCACCATACCGTGGGTTTCAATGTTCGTCTCATCCACCACATATAAGCCGTAACGGTCGCACAGCCGATACCATAATGGGTGATTGGGATAATGCGAGCAGCGCACGGCGTTGAAGTTGTGCTGCTTCATTAACACGATGTCCTGGCGCATGGTTTGTTCGTCCATGACCTGGCCGTTTAGCGGATGATGTTCATGGCGGTTGGTGCCACGGATCAGCAATGGTTTACCGTTTAACTTCAACAACCCCTGATGGATTTCAACTTTACGGAAACCGACATCATAAGCTTCTGCTTCGATCGTCGCGCCCTGGTTATCGCGTAACGTCACCACTGCGCGATATAGGTGGGGTTGCTCGGCACTCCACAGGTGCGGGTTGGCGACCGCAATTTTTAACGTTGTGCGGTCATGATATGCGCCACGTTCATCAATAATTTCACTGCCGAGGGCTTGTTGTGTTTCGCCGATGCAATCTTCGCCGTGCCACAATTGCAAGCTGACTTGTCCAGCGCTGTCGATATTGCCTTTAACAACCACCTGCGCTTGTAACATCGCGTGGCTAAAATCTTCGTTTAACTGCGTGCTGATACGCACATCGCTGATTTGTGTGGTGGGTTTATGCAGCAGCGTCACGTCGCGGAAAATCCCGCTCATACGCCACATGTCCTGGTCTTCCAGATAGCTGCCGTCGGACCAGCGCAGCACCATGACCGCAAGGCGGTTTTGCCCTGAGTGCAGCACGCCACTGAGATCAAACTCCGATGGCAGGCGGCTGTCTTGCCCGTAGCCAATCCAGTGCCCGTTACACCACAAGTGAAACGCTGAATTCACACCATCAAAAATAATCCGTGTCTGGCCGCTCTCAAGCCAGGAAGGTTCGACACTAAATGTGAGCGAGTAACAACCAGTGGGGTTTTCTTCAGGAACGTGCGGTGGGGTGACCGGAATGGGATAAGTGACATTGGTGTAAATCGGCGCATCGAAACCATGCATTTGCCAGTTTGATGGTACCGGAAAAGTCTGTGCATCCGCTAAGTCCGCATCCAGCCAATCTTCGGGAACCTTCTCGGGTTGCGTAAAGTAGCTGAACTGCCAGTCCCCGTTCAGGTGTTTCACACTTTCTGAAACTGCGTCTTCGCGCGCAGCCCGTTCATCACGCCAGCTGGCAAACGGTGGATGAGCTGGCAGGCGGTTTAATTGCGTGACTGCCGGGTTTTCCCAGTCACGGCGGCCAAGAATCGCTGCCAGAGAGGCGGCAACAGTACCTGATTGAATTGTCATGCTGGAGGTTCCTTTGCATTTTTGTGATGCGCTCACAATTTATAGCAATATGATTTTTGTCACTGGCAAAGTAAAGCAGCAAAACAGCTTCAGGTGAGGCGATTCACAGAAATTACTTCAGCCGCGAAACCAGGCGGGCGAGCACAGTCAGCGCATCGGCCAGCGTTTGTGGGGAAGGGGTTGAGGTATCTGGCGCGGCCGTCGTTTTACGTTCGATAAGCGTGATCGGCAGTACCGTGGCCTGCACGGGCATATTTGGCGAGCGTATTTGTTCAATCAGGCGGTCAACGCTGGCAGAACCCAGCAGCTTAAAATCTTGTTTGATGGTGGTCAGCGGTGGGATAAAACAGGCGCTGTCTTCGGTGTCATCATAACCCATTACCGATACTTGCCCCGGCACCGCTAAACCAGATTCATTCAGCGCCCGTAACGCGCCAAGTGCCATTTGGTCGTTGGCGACCAGCAGGGCAGTGAAAGTGATGCCCTGGCCGATTAATGCCAGTGTCTGTAGATAACCCGCTTGTGAGCTCCAGTCGCCTTGCAATTGTGCCACGGCGGTCAGCTGATGCTTTGCCAGCGCCTGTTGCCAGCCTTCAAGACGCAGGCGCGCAGAAACGGAAGCCAACGGCCCACTCAGTAAAGCAATTCGCTGGTGGTCTTGCGCAACCAGATGCTCAACCGCCAGATGCGCACCTGCCGTAGCATCAAAGATAATACTGTCCAGATTCAGCGCGGGTGAGACATCGAGGAACAGCACGGGCACCGTGCCAGACATTTCGTTGATGATTCGTGCCTGCTCACTTTCCAATGGAATGTTGACGATCAAACCGTCGACGCGCTGCGCAAGCAAGTTGTTGACCGCACTTTTGCAGGCTTCTGGATCAGGCTGTTCAATCATCGACATCATGACATTAAAGTGCCGCCGGCTGGCCTGTGACTTAATGGCAGCGGCGATTTGCGACGGGGCATGTAGCGACAAATTACTGGTCACCAGGCCAATGTTCTGGCTCAGTTTCCCCGCCAGCTGCTGCGCTACACGATTGGGAACGTAATTGAGCGACTGCATGGCCGCTTCGACTTTACGCCGGGTTTTATCAGAAACATGCGTCGCCTGATTAATCACGCGTGACACCGTTTGATAGGAAACATTGGCATGTTTCGCCACATCGTAAAGCGTTATCGACTTGGTTTTCACGGTGAGTTTCCTTATGGCGCTCATATTCCTGAGTGTGTAGGGCATTATCGATCATCTGCGAGCAAAAAAACGCATTATAGTGAATTCATCTGTTTTTAAGAGATTGAGATCATGGCTTTTGACCTTCAGGCATATTTCACGCGCATTGGTTTGCAGGGCGAGGCAAAACCGGATCTGGAAACCTTACAACGCATTCATCTGCTGCATACGTGCGCCATTCCTTTTGAAAATTTGGATGTGCTGTTAAGACGAGAAATCCGCTTAGAAATAGAGTCCGTTTTTGAAAAACTGGTGGTCGCAGGGCGAGGGGGATACTGCTACGAGCAAAATGCATTGCTGCGTGCGGCTCTTGAGAGTATCGGCTTTGTGGTCGAAGACCTGGCTGCCCGGGTGTTGATTACGCAACCTACCGAGATGCCGCCGCGAACGCATCGTTTATTGCTCGTCACCCTCAATCAACAACGCTACCTGGCCGATGTTGGTTTTGGTGGCAAAACGCTGACGTCCCCGCTGCGATTCGACATGGACGTCGTGCAGACCACCGATTTCGGTGATTATCAATTAACGCAGGTGGACGGTGACTTTTTGCTGAGCACGCATCAGCAGGATAAATGGCTGGCGCTGTATCGTTTCGATTTGCAGCCCCAGTATCTGTCAGACTTCGAGGTGGCTAATTATTATGTTTCGACCTGGCCGCAGTCGCATTTCTGCCAACATTTAATGATCTGTTTGAAAAATGCCGATGGCACAACGTTTACGCAAAATGACAGGCAATTTAACGATGGCCAGCCGCGGACGCTTGACGATGCCGCCGAGTTTTATCAGTTGCTACAGGATAAATTTGGTTTGCGGGTCAATCACCCACGCTATGGCTTCAGTCTTGCGGAATTCGCAGCGATTTCTCTGCCTTAACAGTTGCAAGGAACGGGCGCTTAACGTAAGTATATTGTTTCCAATAAAGGGGAGAACCACTGTGCCACATATCACTGTAAAACACTTTCCGCGTGAACTGACTGACGAACAAAAAGAAGCGCTGGCTGCCGATATTTGTGCCGTACTCAAGAAGCATTTCAATTCAACGGATGAATCATTGTCTGTCGCGTTGACCCCAATCC
>NZ_JAHWLU010000026.1:0-48883 GCF_022134725.1 Buttiauxella sp. S19-1 | reverse complement strand
AATTAGTAATTATTAAGCTGAATTGTCATTGTTAATAATGGAAATGAATTGATTAATCAGTATGTTATGACTTACCATGAACTCGAAATAATCACGGAATGGTAAGAGTTTTGTGAGAGGGCAGGTATTTTAAAAGATGGTGTCTGGAGAGATGTTTACCAGGTAAAATAATTGGTCCAATAACTGTGTTAAGACTCAATGCTATCTTTCAAGGAGCATGCCGAATCAACACTTTGATTGGCGTTAAGCTCTAGTTTTACGAGAATTTACTACATGAATACGATTGATATGGTGGGGTTTATCGGTGGTGCATGTACCACTGTTTCATTTATCCCTCAGGTAGTTTTGGTTCTGAAAAGTAAGTCGACAAAAGATATATCTTTAACAATGTACTCTATTTTTGTGTTTGGTATTTCTCTATGGCTAATGTACGGCATTATGTCTAATGCATTGCCAGTCATCATTCCAAACTTCATTACTTTTATCCTTGCGGGTTCAATTCTTGTCATGAAAATCAGAAATGATATTGTTACAGGAAAGAAGGCATTAAATAGTTAACCCCTGCATTCCGCAATAAAGGGCAGGGAGAACGGTTCTCCCTGCGCTCTAATCTCTCCTAATATTCCCCCACTTAGCATGTTTTTCACATCTGGCTTAGTTCCTGCCACGAATGGGCAAACAGTTCGTCTTTCTCCCGCTCAGTTTGTTTTCCGCTGTGCACCAGCCAAAGAAAATCGTAGTAGGTTGGGTAATGTTCAAGGCCGTTTAGCACCTGGCAGAAGCGATGCGCAGCAATTTCTGAAGTGGCGCACACCGTCGAATAACTGCGGAACGGACCGAGGGAGACATGACAGACTTTCTCAAGCGTTGCCCCAACAGGTTGATGCCGGTGGTGTTCCAGAAAATGGAAAAACTCGTGCGCCAGATGGATATCGATGATTTTACTGAGTGGTAGTTGCAACCCAGATTGTTCGCAGCTGCGTTGTAAACTTTCCAGCGAGGGTTGATACAACGTTACCCGCCGAATGGACTTCACTTCACTGTATTCAAACTGGGCACGGAACTGGACGGTGAAAAACAGGCCATCCCCCTGTTTAAGCTGAATGTCGATGCCATTTTCTGCATACAGATCACGGATGTTTTTTCCGTGAAACTCGCTGGCCGCTTGTTCCCCGGCAGCCAGCGCGTTGTCCAGATAATAGCGGTATTTCGCGGGCGGTATTTTGTTAAATACCGCATCATTACGAAGGTCCAGCCATGCAAGCACTCGATTGAGTTCAACAGGGGTCATGATTGCTCCTATTGCCAGGCCACGGCGATAACTGGCTGCTCTTGTTCCAGCACATCCAACTCCATCTCGATAATCGACAGCATCTGTTCTTTCGTTTGCATGCCAGTGAGATCAAGCATTTTCTCCTTCCAGAACAGGAAGGTTTTGGGGATGGTGGCATTTGCTTCGGAGTAGCGGGTATTATCATCAAGGAATTCTGCAAAGCTTGATGTCACTTCCTGGCGCGTGCACAGTAACCAGTTCGCATTCTCTTTTTTCAGCCGGACGACGCCTTCACGGTCAATCATACTCAGGCAGATTTTTTTCTTTTTCATCAGGCCAAAGAAACGCTTATGTTCACTGATGTTTTCAAAAAGATGCCAGCGCCCGGTCTGACAGGCCGGTTTGGTGGTTTCGACAGGCAGATTGATCGACTCAGCTGCAATTTGTTGCAACTGCTCAAGGGGTAGCGTTTCGTTGAGGCTCTCTTTCTGACGCAGTTCGGTCGCCCCAGTGGCAATCGCTCGCAGCACGTTTTTTTGTTTGTCTATCTCGATGTTGATATCAACAGTGGCTTCATTGGCTCCGGATTTAACAATGCGCTCCATTATTTCGGCGCGAATCTGTTTTATCTCGGCTTCTCCGGGGTTCACGACGCTTTTTTCGATCATTTCCCGCACCATCGCCATGCCCACACCAATGGTGGAAATGTAAGGCGCGTTGTTGGCATTTTTATGCTTCATGGCTGCTTTTTCAGCCATGGCTGGCACCAGCACACAACCGCTGCCACCGCCGCCCACCAGCGTAATGAAGTGCCGCTCCAGCTTGTATTCGTTGATCATTTCGTTGACCACCACCATCACTTTATCGATGGCGATATCCAGTGCCTGACGCGCAGCGTCTTCTGCCGAAACACCGAGATGGTCACCCAGCAACTGCCAGGCGATACGGGCGCTATTAATGTTCCCCGCTGCGTAGTCATCTGCCGGAACATAGCCGAGCAAGTTTGCCGCACCAGCCACTGTCAATGCGTAACGTTTGCCTTCGGCACCGTTCACTACGGCATAAGTTTGCGGGTCGCCTGGGCGCGGGCTAATAAAGGTGAGCTGCGGATTTTCACCAAATGCGGATTCAGCAATAAAGCATTCATATTCACAGCCGGCGATGTGTGCGCTGCGTGGGCCAGTCATGGTGATTTTGCCGTTTTCGACCATCATCATACTGCCGCCCGCAACCGCCAGAGTACGCACGTCGAGTGAACGCAAGTAGGTGCGATGACCACCGACCTGGGCATTTTGGATCATCACTTTGCCGTTTTTAATAACCGAGATATCGACGCTGGTTCCACCGACTTCAAAGAATATGCCGTCAGAGACTTTTTCGTACATCAGCGCTCCGGCAACCCCGGCAGCCAGGCCAGACAACATGGTGAGGATGGGGCGTTTTCGCACCTCGTCAATACTCATCACACCACCGTCACAGCGCATGATCATCAGCTGCGAGGTAATGCCAGCCTCGATAATTGCCTGTTCGGTCATGTTGGCGGTTTCCAGCATCCGTGGGATCAGGCTGGCATTGACGACGGCAGTGCGGGTACGGGTTTTCAGACCGTACAGCTGGGTAATTTCGTGGCCACCCGTGGCACAAAGCCCCATTTCCGCCGCCACGGCCATCACCCGTAATTCGTTGGTCGGGTCATCAACACTGTAGGCTTCTGAGGCAACAATAACTTCCGCGCCTTGCTCACGCAGCGTTTCAATCGCTGCACGGATGTTGTCATCGCTGAGCTGACGGGTGTCGATATAGGTATTAAAAGTGTGCAGAAACTTACCGTCGGCCAGTGGGATATCGAGGATGTTGGCTTCTTTTTTGGCACTTTTTCCTTCAAGCCCGCTCCCCATGGCGACAATGCCCACTTTCGCGACGTCGCCTTCCAACAGGGCGTTGGTAGCCTGAGTGGTACCGTGGGCGATAAAACTGACTTCCTGTGGCGAAATCCCGTTCTCTGCCAGCACCTCATGAATAATGGTAATAATGCCGTGCGCGACCCCATTAGGATGGTGGTGTGTCGTGGGGATTTTCTTTTTCGCGATCAAGGTAAAGTTGTCGTTATCGATAACTGCAGCGTCGGTAAACGTGCCACCCACATCAATACCAATGCGATATTTTTTGTCCGTCATAACCATTCCTTAAAATCACTCCGGCCAGGGCCGGAGCAGGGTATTAAAAGGCGATATAACCCGCCATCAACATGGAGACCAGCACGGCAGCCATGGCCCACGGCAAGGTCTTACGCATTATTTCGTTTACGTCGACCTTCGCGAAATCAGATGACCAGACGTTATGGGTGTTTGTCGGATCGGAAAGCCCTTGCAGCAGGGTCGCCGAGCGTAACGCCAGCATGGTTGCCAGAGGTGAAAGGCCACCGCCAAGCATCAACACGCCTAAACCGCTGCCCAGACCGTAGCTATTGAGCGGGCCTCGGTACAACGCCAGCGGGCTGAGGATCGAGAAGAACAGAATGTAAGTCAGTGGTGAGGTTGGAATAATCGTTTCAATCAATGGTTTTAAGACCATGCTGACCTGAGGCGCGGTGACCGCGTTCAGTAGAATACCGATGCCAACCATCAGACCAATGGCACCCGCCACGTTCTGAATACCTTCGACCAGGCTGCTGACAAGCACATGCGTCGGGCGTTTTGGCATGGCAAGCAGCAGACATATCACCAGGCTCAGAACGATGGCCGGGACCACTTCAATTTTGAATGCAAAGATAATCACCACCGGCACCAGCGGGGAGAGCAACGCCAGGGCATTCACTTGTTTGCGCTTACTGAGTTTTTCGGCAACTGGCATGGACCACGCTTTGCGGACGATCACATCGCGTTTCACCATCCATACCACCATCGCGATATAGATAATGGCTGCTGGAATGGCAAACATAGTTGCGTAGCGGGCCATATCGGCAATCGAAATGCCATACAGATCGTGCATCAGGGCCCAACCACTGACAGAGAACAGGCTACCTAAAGCATGGCAGGCTAACAGGACAATACAGCTGGTGAGCGGTGAAAGCCCGGCGGTGAGCAGAATCGGGATCACAATACTGCCGACCAGGATAACCATTCCTAATCCATCGCTGGAAGAGAAAATCACCGTGCCAATAATGAAAAAGACAATGGCCATCGTCAGTGGTTTATCACCGGAAAGTTCTGCGGCTTTGCGAACTAATGCCTCAGTCACGCCGACTTTTTTCAGGACTTCGCCAAACCATGCGCCAAATATCAAAGCGATAATGGTCGCGCCCAGACGCAAAGAACCCTGGGTCAGCACGTTATTCGCGATGCTAAACGTGGTTTTATCTTCACTAAACAACGGGACGCCTGCAACCAGCGGCATCAGGATCCCCATCAGCGGTAATGCCAAAATCGCCGGCATTTTGCGGGTCATCATCAACCCGGAGAAAACCACAAAAATGGCAAGGATCGCGCCGATCCTTAAAATGTGTAACATGTCCATGTGTTGTCCTCAGAAGTCGAGATAACCCTGTTGCTGACGAATGGCATCCTGTAACTGTTTTGCAGATACCTGATGTACGCTTAACCCTTGTTGTGCTGCCAGTGCTGCTGCGATTCCCCCTGCCTGGCCAATTGCGCCTACGGTTGGAGTGGTGCGGATTGCGGCCTGCGCTTCAAAGGTGGCAGAGATACAGCGCCCGACGACAATGAGGTTGTCGGCTTCCTGGGCTATCAAGCTGCGCCATGGAATGCCGTACATACCGCCGTGGCGTAACTTGCCATGTTCGGTTCCTTCTCCATCAGGGCTATGAATATCAATCGGATAGCCAGAGATGGCGATGGTGTCTTCGAATTGTGTTTCGTCGAGCAGATCCTGGGCGGTGAGGTGATAGCAGCCTTTGATTTGGCAGGAGCTGCGCACGCCAACGGACGGGCCGGTTTGCACAACAATAGCCTGTTCGAATCCTGGAACGACGCGTTTCATGAATTTTTCCAGCTCCCGACATTGCTGGCGGCCAACCACTTCAGCCTGGCTCAGACTCCACGGGTCGGTGGCGTCATGGCCGAGAATACGGCTGGTGTTGAAGACAAATTCACCGGGATTGTTGGTTTCAAAAATCAGTACATCTTCACGCGGAATGGTGATTTCACCGGCAGCTTTCGCCGCTGCAAACTCTTTCACAAAACCATGGCAGGCAAGGTGAGTGGCGGTGCGTATATCTTCGGCTTGATAGTCATTGTTAAGAGAAGATATGTTCTCCAGCATATAGGTGCGCAGCTTTTCGCGATCGACGTTGATCATCTTCATGGTCATGGTCATCGGCTGTGATTTGCCGTCAGACTCGCGGCCTTTCACCACCGGTACACCGGTTTTTACCGCCAGCATGGCATCGCCGCTGGCATCAATGAAGATAGCGGCAGCAATTTTCATCAAGCCGGATTTAGTGCATACGGTGATGCTATCGAGATGATTTCCCTCGCGTGTGACATCGGCAAGCAAGGCGTGATAAAGCACGGTACCACCAGCCTCCAGCAACATGAGTTCCAGTTCATGTTTCATCGCTTCAGCATCGAACGGGGTATAAGTGGTGGTGAAATGCCCAGGGTCACGGACATGACCAGGGGATTTGTCCTGAGCTTTTAAACGCTCTATCAGCTCATCGGTAATACCGCGAATAACCTGTTTCTCACCTGCGTGAAAAGTCATCATCGGATTAACACCGTTGGTGGTCAGAGAACCACCAAGACAAGCCGTCGCCTCAACGATGAGTGTTTTTGCCCCGGCTCTGGCGGCGGCAATCGCCGCAATGCTTCCTGAGAAGCCACCGCCTACGATGACGACATCAAAATGTTCCATTCTTTATCCTTTTAGTAAACAAGATGTACTGACGGCAATCCTGGTCCTTTACGCGCAACTTGTATACTCTCGCATCGACCTATTGTGAAGGGTGTCGATATTTTTAATAAACAGGCAATGGATTTTGTGATCGCGAAATCATTATTCTTTTAAATGCTGTTACCAGCCCATTTTTAACGGGCTTCTGTCTGATTTGTGAGATGTGACATTGTGTATAGTAAACAAATTAAGTAGGCTGCATTCAGGATAACCAGAGTGGAAATGAGGTTAAGAACGATGAGGCTGGGACTGGATATTGGTGGGACGAAAATTGAAGCCGTGGTACTGAACACGCAGGGTGAGGTGATGTATCGCGAACGCTGCGCCACCGCAAAAGAGAGTTATCAGGACTTTTTCTTAAACGTCGTTAAGGTGATTGAAACGGCCAGTGCCGCAGTTCAAAGCCGTTTGTCGATTGGTCTTGGTATTCCGGGTGCCGTAGACGGCGAGGGTTTGATCAAAAACTCTAATATTCTGGTGCTGAACCAGCAACCTTTTGCACGGGATCTCGAGCAGCATCTGGCGATGCCGGTGGCAGTCACTAATGATGCCAACTGTTTTACGCTTTCCGAGGCGATGGACGGCAGTGGAAAAGGTTATCGCGTGGTGTTCGGCGTAATACTTGGCACCGGTTGCGGTGGCGGGTTGTGTATTGATAACCATCTTATTTCTGGGCCAAATGCCTGCGCCGGTGAATGGGGCCATAACGCTTTGCCTCGCTACGATCCCCGACAGGATGGCGAAGCGATAAAATGTTATTGTGGCCAACTGAACTGCATTGAGAGTTTTATTTCCGGTAGTGGTCTGGAAAGACAGTACACCCAACGATTCACTCATCATGAGAGTGTTCCGGCTATCGTTAAACGATTAGAATCTGCGGACGCTGGTGTGCGGGCGCTATGGGATCAGTATTGTAATCAACTGGCGCGCTCGCTGGCGGGAGTGGTGAATACGCTTGATCCGGATGTCATTGTTTTAGGTGGTGGGGTTTCAAATATCGAGTATTTGTATCCCGACCTTCAACAGCGAGTGGCAGAGTATGTGTTCGGTAAACAGTGCAATACCCCAATAGTGCGGGCTCAACACGGCGACAGCAGTGGTGTTCGAGGTGCGGCATGGTTGGGTGCGCAAATCTCAGTGCCAAAAGTCATGGCATAGCGAAGATCAATGAAAGAGAGCGAAATGACAAAACCTGTAAGGATACGCGACATTGCCCAGGCCTGCGGCGTGTCTCTCGGGGCCGTATCCCGCGCCTTGAAAGGGCAGCCGGGGCTACGTGAGGAAACACGGTTGCGCATTATTTCTGCTGCCCAGCAGCAGGGATACGATTTTTCCCGTTTGCGCAGCGACAAAATCAAGCGTGTTCTTTTCTTGTTGCACCGACAACACAACATCAGCCGCGCATTGCCATTTTATTCGCAGCTGCTGTTGGGAATTGAAGATCTGTGCCGCGATCAGGGTATTGCATTGAGTTTTCTCTCCATCGGACCTGGTGATGCAGTGAGTGAACAGGCGATGCTGCATCAGCCAGATGCTCTAATCTGTGCGGGTTTTTTCGAACCTGAATTGCTGGGGCTACTCCAGCAAATGAAACTACCGATGGTGCTGGTTGATTTATGGGCGCCAGGTTTACCCTGTGTTAACCCGGATAACACACAGGGCGGATATCTGGCGACCCGTCATTTGATTGAACAGGGGCGTAAAGGCATCGCTTTTCTCGCCAGCACACTGTCGCATTACAGTATTCGCCAGCGTGAAAAAGGCTACCGACAGGCATTGTATGAAGCGCGTTTACTGATGCCGCCAGAATACGAAGCGATCGCTTCACCTTCTCTGGATACCGAACAAGCGCTGGTGGATGCCGTAAACGATTTGCTCGATTTACCCGAACCTCCCGATGCCATTTTTGCTTATAACGATGCGGCAGCACTTGTGGTGCTACAGGTTTGCGCGCAACGAGGCTTGCGGGTCCCGCAGGATGTCGCACTGGTAGGCTTTGATGATATCGATTCTGCGGCCTGGTCGAACCCACCTTTGACGACTATCGCGGTAGACAAACAACAACTAGGGCGCGAGGCGCTGGCGCTGTTGTTAGAAGACACTCAGGAAGAAAATAAGCTATTGCCGGTGAGTTTAATTAAACGTAGTAGTTCCGGGGGGTAAAACCGCCTCTGGCAGTAGCGAAACCAGGACCAGACGCTGTGGAAACCGTGACATAACGGCGTTGGTCACGGTTTTGATTTCGTGGCTAATGTACGATGGCAAGATGATGAAAACATAGCGTCGTGCGGCGTTGCCTGTCAGAGTTTTTAATGAACAATTTTGATTTGTCCTTTCTGAAATTCCTTCAGGAACACAGCCCGGTTTATGTAGAGGATGCCGTCCAGCATTTTGGTAAAACGCTCTCTACACTGAAACGCACGATGAAAGAAATCAACGATCAGCTTGATCCCGCTTTTCATCTGCATATTGAAAATCAATCGATTTTCACCGCGATGGGCTATCGTGAGTACGTGTCATTTCTCGAAAATATTCACTTCAACCGATATCTCACCAGCCCGGAAGAGCGGGTGCGTGATTTAACCGTGGCACTGTGTTTGCAGAACATCGTCAATAAAAGTGATTACTACCAGAAATTCCACGTAAGCCCAGGCACCCTGAAAAATGATAATCAGGCGCTGGCGATGTTTCTCCAGGCTAATAAACTTGCAGTACAAAGTGTTCACCGGCAAGGTTCCCGGCTGCAAGGGGATGAGATCTCACTGCGTATCGCCATTTGTCTCACCATTCTTAAAACCATTGAGATTGGTGAAGATAACCACCTGGTTCAACATTCCGCCAACGAACCCATTAACCGCTCAATCGCCTGTCAGTTTTTGCAGCATTGCGAGAAGGAAATCCGTGAAGCTGCGGACATTTACCGTCAACGAATCGCGCCACGCCTGACCTTGGGCTATAACGGCAAAAAATACTTTCTGGTGTATATGAGCATTGCCTTACAGTGCACCGGCCGTGGCCATGTGATTACCGACACCCATGCACTGGATTTTGTCACGGCGATGGATTTCGGCCTGCTGGTACCGCCTGCTGAAAACCGTTTTCTCAATTTGTTGCTCTCTTCGTTGTCGTTCACCTGGCGGCCATTCACCCTCTATGATGTACCGCTTATCGACAAGGTACGGCGCTTTAGCCTGGCGATTGCACCTTTTCTTCAGGCGACGGTTAATAACCAGCAAGCCTGGTTCGGTGAGGTCTATCAGTTTATTTATACCGCCATCGTGCAGAATAAATTCAATCTGTGGTTTGACGATAAGAAACTGCACCATGTTCGCGATCGCTATCCGGCGCTGTATCAGGGTGTCTGTGTGGAAGTTCGGGAAATTGAGCAAGAGTGGGCGGTGAATTTTTCACCGGTGCATATTGCGACGCTGGTGCTGATCCTCAAAAAGTACGAGTTGCAGAATCGCCTGCATGATGAGGCGAAAAAGAGGGTGGTGATCGTCACCAACTCATCAGAAAGTAAAGTCGGCTATTTTAAAGAAGTGCTGAAGTCATGGTTTCATATCGACATTGTTGCAAGCGTGAACATTAACGAAATACATCAGTTGCAGGCTATCCCTTTCGATTTGCTGTTAACCTTCACCAATAAGATCTCCAGTTATCTGCGTTATTATCAGTTCGATTACGTCAAAGTGAGTTTCCATCTGACACAAGAAGATATCTCCACGTTGCGTCAGATGGGGCTTTCACGGGCGAAGAAAAAAATCGCCATTGAGACTTTTATTGAAGAGAGCAGGAACCTGGCGGATAGCGAGCTACGGCAGTATCTTGAAACTCGCTATCCTGAAATTTTTATCTGACCTTTATCAGCGAACGGGTAACGGTTGACGGACTCCGCGACACCATACATCAGTCAGATTTAATTCATGGTCAAGGCAGAGAATATCTGCGTCTTTCCCCACCGCCAGGCTGCCTTTCCGCGATGCCACTCCTGCAAGTACAGCGGGGTTGTGACAGGCAATTTGTGCCACAGATTCCAGGCCTTTTTCCAGTCGTCCGACAATATTCTTCACCGAATCGAGGAAATTCATTTCCAGCCCGGACACTACTGGCCAGTCATCCGGTGAGACACGTTGGCACTCGCCATTCTGCGCGGTGATTTCCAGTTGCCCCTGGCGAATGCGAAACGTTTGCTGGCGCAGGTAGTGATGAAATTCATAACCTTCCGGAAAATCGGCATAGCCCATGCAATCACTCATTAACACCAGCCGTCGATCCCCTTTCAGGCGATAGAGAATGTCAAAAGCCTGGGGTTTAATGGTGATGCCACTTTGTTTCGCCACTTCTGCATACACATCCGGGTAATACATCAGCGCACCCACGACGCCCAATTCGCGGTGATGAAAACCGCGCATCGCGCTGAATGCATGGGTAAAGTGCATCAGACCGGCGTCGATGGCCTCGGTTATCTGGTCAAACGTGGCATCGGTATGTCCGGCAGAAACCGTAATCCCTTTACTGTGTAAATGACGGATAAAGGGTAGGGAGCCTTCCAGTTCCGGTGCCAGCGTAACCAGCCGGATGTGTCCTTTTGCCAGCGCATTAAATTGCTCGAAACCTTCAATAGACGGGGACTGCAGGCAATCAGCCCGCTGCATCCCCAGATGTTTCGGGCTAATCCATGGCCCTTCCATATGTACACCGAGGACTTCCGCCCCGTCCGCTGGCGTTGCTGCTTCCAGATAATTTGCAGCGGCGGCGACGGATGATTTCAGAAAGTCGTCCGGCATGGTGCCGGATGTCGCCAGATAAGCAGTGACACCGCTACTGACTAAATCACGGCTCATGTTGACCAACGAAGCATGGTCGCCTTTATAAGCGAAAGACCCGCGCCCCCAGCCATGCACATGGATATCGACAAATCCGGGCATCAGGTAACGGCTACCATAATCAGTGGCCGCGCCGGACCAGCACTCCTCAATGCCAATGATCGTGCCGTTTTCAATCAGCAAGTATCCAGCACGAATGCCGTCTGCTGTCACAATATTCGCTGATTTCAGAGCCGTGACGTCACGCATGGTTCACTCCTTTCTGGCAAAAACGGTGTTAGCCAGTTCTTCTGCCAACACGGCGCAAAGCCCGGTATAGGCGGCCGGATCAAGTAAATCGCGGATTTCATCATCACTGAAGTTGTCGCGGATCTCCGGCTCGTTACGCAGCACACTGGCGTAATCCAGCCCTTCATGGGTGCTGCGCATCGCCATTGAGTACACCAGTTCATGCGCCGGATCTTTCCCTAACCGTTCGACCAGACTCATCATGATTTTTTCACTGTTGATAAGACCGTGCGTCAGCATCACGTTTTGCTGCATACGGGATTTATCGATGATCAGTGTTCGGGTCAGCTCTTCAGCGCGCAGCACGATTTCAGCCATCAATTCCATGCTTTCTTGCAGGTTGGCATCAAAGATGAAATAGGCAGAACTGTCGGCCTCAAACGGGCGCGGGCAGACGTACAACGACGATGTCATCACCGCGTACAATCGCTGGGCATTGGCTATGATTCCCTTCGCCAGTTTCGGGTTCACTTTTTGCGGCATGGTGCTGCTACCGACCGTGCCTTTGGCAAACGCCTCAGATACTTCACCAAATTCCTCGCTGGAGGTCTGATAAACCTCCTCGGCAATTTTGTGGAAGGTGGTCGCCAGCAGGCATAAATTGCTGATGTACTCGGCACGATAAACCCGTGCATTACGGGATGGCACGCGCATTGGGTACATATTCAATGCTTGTGCGACCAGATCCTGTACCTGCCGCCCAGGTTCTCCGGTGGCGTGGAACGCGCCTACTGCGCCGCCCATCATCACGGTAAAGACTCGTTTTTCCGCTTCCTGCATCCGTTCAACGGCACCCAGAAGCTCGTAAATCCACACCGACACTTTATAACCGTAGGTAATGGGCAGGGCATGTTTACCGTGGGTACGGCCCGCCATCAGGGTGTCTTTATGTTGCAGGGCCAGTCTCGCCAGGTTCTCAAGCGTGGCATCGACAAAGCTCATTAGTTGCTGGTGGAATTGCTTCACCAGATAGAGATGCGCGGTTTGCTGGATGTTTTGTGTTGTCACCCCGTAATGCACATATTTGCCGCTTTCTTCGTCGCAGGCTTTAACCAACACTTTAATCACTGGCACAAACCCGTGGCCTATCTCCCGCAACAGGCGTTCAACTTCTGCCAGATCGATACGGTCAAGCTGGCAGTTTTCGGCGATATTTTTTGCCGCAGCAGCAGGAATAATGCCGACTTTAGCCTGTGCCGTCGCCAGCGCTGCTTCCACATCAAGCCAGGACTGAACCCGCGCTTCGTGGGTGAACAAGGCTTTCATTCCTTTGTCATCAATGGTTTTACTTTTTGAATCATAAAGTGCGCGCATGGTTATCTCTCCTGTTTGGCCATGGCATCGTCCACCGCGTTGCGAACGAACTCAACGTGGGGGCCAAATACAACATGAATATGGTTACTGGACGGAATAAAGGTTCCCAACGAGCCTGCTTCTTTCAGAATCGCCATATCCAGTTTCTTTTGATCGGCAAGGTCGATACGCAAGCGTGAAACACAGTTCTCAACGCGTTTAATATTACTTTTGCCGCCGAGGCCTTCCACTACCAGCGCCGCGACTTTGTCATACTCTTTATTGTTCAAGAGGGTACTGTCGCCCATGTCACTTTCGCGACCCGGCGTTTTAATGTCGAACTTGCGGATGGCGAAACGGAAGACAAAGTAGAACACCACAAAGTTCACGATGCCGAGGATAACGAGATTGAGCCACTGAGTGTGTTCATACATCAGCCCAAAGATGCCAAAGTCAAAAATAGTGCCACGAATATAGCCGACGGAAACATCCAGTATCTGTAGTGGGATTGTCAGCAGGCCACACAAGATGGCGTAAACAATAAACAGCTTAGGCGCAATAAACAGGAACGAGAATTCCAGTGGTTCGGTGACATTGCCAAGTACAGCGGTTAATACCACAGTCAGGATCATACCTTTGGCGAACTTTCTGTTTTTCACGTAGGCCATGTGGTACATCGCCAGACCAATAGCCGGAACACGGAATAACGTGGTCAGCATTTGTGACGACGCCAGATAGCTGGTCAGGGTTGGCATATATTCTTTCCATGCCGGATGATTCGGGCCTAACTCAAAAAGAATTTTGTTCATTGCCGGTAAAATACCGACATAAGTTTGCCCATCAATTAAGTAAGTGCCACCCGCCGCAGTAAAACGAACCGTAGAACTTAAAACATGGTGTAAGCCGAAGGGGATTAATAGACGGTTGAGTGTCATATAGATCCCGGCACCAATATTTGGCGCCATCAGAACAGTCGAAAGGCTGTTCATTCCGGCGGTAAACAGATCCCAGATAAAGGGAATAAGCAGGCCGACGGGAATAGTAAAAGCAATAGATAAAATGGCGACGGATTTTTTACCGCTGAAAAAGGCAAAAGCCAGCGGTAACTGCAAACGGTAATATTTGTCGGTCACTTTTGCTGCCAGTAAGCCAGCGATGATGCCGCCCAGCGCCTCAATCTTCAGCGTCTGGATCCCCAACACCATGCCTTGCCCAACCAGCGATAAATCTCCTTTCGCCAGTTGTCCGGCCAGTTTTAAGTGCACGTGCATCGAAATTAACAGTGTTAGATAGGCCACCACGGAGGCAAATACGGCGATGCCTTTTTCTTTTTTCGACATTCCATAAGCGACCCCCATCGCAAAGAGTAAGGGGATATTCTGGAATACCACACTGCTGATTAAACCCAGCGATGAGAGCAGATCTTTAAAAATGGCGTTACCTAAAAAAGGTAACTTTTCAATCATATAATTCTGGCCCAGCGCGCTACAAATGCCCATAACCATGCCGACAGGTGCCAGCACAGCAATAGGTAATAGCAACGACCGTCCGAACGTTTGTATTTCATTCTTAAAATTGGCGTTCATAGACCCGTCCTGAAGTGTTGTCTCCGGGATATAAGACACGCTATCGGCATGAGTGAGCAAGGCCAAAAACTGGGCTGCCTCAGGCGCAGGATTTGCCCCTAAAATAGGTGGGTAGAAACCCACTTAAAGTTAGATGTGCTAGTCTGTATCCGCCGGTGGGAAACCGGTAACAATTATCCCTTTCGCAATCGAAATTCTGATTATTGTTTCGGTCGCTGAAAAATATCACTCCTGGTGCGGTTAATTAATGCACTATAAAGGAAATCGACAAACTATCAGGGAATATGATGACGCTTTATCAGATAAAGCCTGCCTTCCAGGCACTGTTACGCCCGCTGATGTTCTGGCTGCATAAACACCACGTTACGGCCAACCACGTGACTCTCGCTGCCATGGCACTCTCCTTTATTACCGGCGCGGTACTGATTATTTTCCCTGATCCCCGCTTGTTCGTTCTCCTGCCCATCGTCTTGTTTATCCGGATGGCGCTCAATGCCCTGGACGGCATGCTGGCACGCGAATGCCATCAACAATCCCGGCTCGGAGCTATCCTCAATGAGACGGGAGATGTGCTCTCCGACATTGCGCTTTATCTGCCTTTTATGCTGCTACCCGAAAGCAATATGTTGCTGGTGCTGGTGATGTTGTTCTGTGCGCTAATGACCGAATTTTGTGGTGTTCTGGCACAAACGATTAACGGCTTGCGCAGTTATGCCGGGCCACTGGGGAAAAGCGACAGGGCATTGCTGTTTGGTGCGTGGGGGCTGGCGCTGGCAATCTGGCCGCAGTGGGTGCAATGGAATAACGTCGTGTGGGGGCTGGCAACCGTATTGCTGTTGTGGACGGTCGTTAACCGTTGTCGGAGTGCATTGCGTGATAAGGCGGCGAAATGATGTTGCTGGAAAAATCCCTCGCGGTAATTTTTGCACTTCTGCTGGTCGCATCGGTAGTGAATGGCCTGCTGGTGTGGCTACGTCCCGCTAAAGACTGGCGGGAACTGACGCTGCGGATCCGCACATGGTGGGTGATCATCGTGCTGTTTTCGCTGGCGATGTTAAGCCCGAACTGGCTGGCGCTGACTTTCTTTGCGCTGGTCAGCTTTATGGCGCTAAAAGAGTTTCTGACGCTGGTGCCTTCGCGCCATTCCGACCGAATGCCTTTGCTGTGGTTGTTTATTGCCATTCCTCTTAACTACTGGCTGATTGGCATCGGTTGGTACGGCATGTTTGTGGTGTTTATACCGGTGTATGTGTTTTTATTTTTACCGGCGCGGATGGTGATTGCGGGCGACACTCAGGGGTTCTTGCGTACCGCATCCCAGCTCCACTGGAGCCTGATGACCACCGTGTTTGCTTTCAGCCATGTCGCCTTTTTACTGGTGCTACCCGCCGATGGCCAACAGACTGGCGCTCTGCTGGTGCTGTTCCTGGTCGGCCTGACGGAGTTCAACGATATCGCGCAATACTTGTGGGGCAAATCGCTTGGGCGCATCAAGGTGACGCCGAAGGTCAGCCCGAATAAAACGCTGGCTGGGCTAGTGGGGGGCGTTGCGACAACGGCTCTGCTGGCAATGTTGCTCGGACCACTACTTACGCCACTGAGCTGGCCAATGGCGCTATTGGCAGGGGTGATTATCGGGGTTACCGGGTTCTGCGGTGATGTCGTGATGTCCGCCATCAAACGGGATATCGGCGTTAAAGACAGCGGCACGTTGTTACCTGGCCACGGCGGCATTCTTGACCGGCTGGATTCACTGATCTTCACCGCTCCTGTCTTCTTCCATTTCATTCGCTACTTTTGTTACTAACTTATGATGACACGAATGCTTCGCGCGCTTTTTACCTTGTGCATAGTCTGGCCGGTTATCTGGTTATGGCTGGGTCTGCGAGTCAAACATCGCGAACGGTTGCCGAAAAGCGGCCCGGCGATTGTGGTGGCAAATCACAACAGCCATATGGATGTTTTTGCGCTGCTGTCACTCTTTCCGTTACGCGAACAGGCGAAAGTGCATCCGGTGGCCGCTGCCGACTATTTTCTGCGTGATAAACGGATGGCGTGGTTTGCGCTGAATATTCTCAACATTATTCCCATTTCTCGTGAGGGTGGAGCAGCAAACCCGCTGGCGCAGTGCGAACAGGCGCTACGTGATGGCAAGACGTTGATCCTCTTTCCGGAAGGTACGCGTGGCGAGCCGGGAAAACTGGCACCGTTGAAATCCGGACTGTGGCATTTGAGTCAAAGCATGCCTGAAGTGCCAATTATTCCAGTCTGGCTACGCGGCACGGAGCAGGTGATGGCGAAAGGTAACCGTATTCCATTGCCATTGTTTATCGATGTCACTATTGGTGAAACGTTACGCTTTCATCCCGAGAAAAAAGTGTTTATGGACGACCTGAAGCAGCAATTGCTGATGCTTCAGCAACAAACCACAGGAAATCACCCTCATGAGTAATATCCGCACGCCTGACGAGCGGCAGTTTCTGACCAGCGATCGCACTGAGTTGTTTTATCGCCACTGGCCTGCTGTGTCGGCGGGTGCCACACCCAAGGTGATTGTCCTGTTTCACCGCGGGCATGAGCATTCCGGGCGTCTGCAACATATTGTCGATGAGCTGTCGATGCCGGATACCGCGTTTTATGCCTGGGATGCCCGTGGCCATGGCCGATCACCAGGGCAACGCGGCTTTAGCCCGTCGCTGGCCCGCTCGGTGCAGGATGTTGAAGAGTTCGTCCGTTTCGCCGCCGCAGATAGCCAGGCCGCAATGGAAGATGTGGTCGTGGTTGCACAAAGCGTGGGTGCGGTGATGGCAGCTACCTGGGCTCATGATTACGCACCACCTATTCGTGGGCTGGTACTGGCATCACCCGCGTTTAAGGTCAAATTGTATGTCCCATTTGCCCGTCAGGGGCTGGCATTGATGCACCGTCTGCGCGGTCTGTTTTTCGTCAACTCTTATGTCAAAGGCAAGTATCTGACGCACGATCCACAGCGTGTGGCGAGTTTCAATCAGGACCCATTAATTACCCGACCCATTGCAGTAAACATCCTGCTCGATCTCTACAAAACCGCGGAACGGATTGTCAGCGACGCCAGCGCCATTACCTTACCTACGCAGATGTTGGTCTCCGGGGAAGATTTCGTTGTCCACCGTCAGCCACAGATCGATTTTTACCAGCGTCTGCGCAACCCACTCAAAGAACTTCATGTGTTGCCTGGCTTCTATCACGATACGCTGGGGGAACAAGACAGGCATCTGGCGTTCGACAAGATGCGCGAGTTTATTGACACGCTTTATGCTATGCCGCCACAGCATTTTGACTACAGTCATGAAGACCGCTGGAGTCCGGGAGCGGACAGCTGGAGAACCTTAAGCGGTGGGCCGGAACCCTACTCGATTGAGGATATAGCGTATCGCGGTTTGCGCTATGGCATGAAGACGCTGGGGACACAGTCAACAGGTGTACGCCTGGGATTTGAAACCGGGTTTGATTCCGGCAGCACGCTGGATTATGTCTATCGAAATCAGCCGCAGGGCAGCAGCGCATTGGGGCGGATGATCGACAAAAACTACCTCAATAGCGTCGGCTGGAAGGGCATCCGCCAGCGGAAAATCCATCTGCAAACGCTGATTCAGCAGGCGGTCACGCAGCTGGTTGAGCAGGGCAAAACGGTACGAGTCGTTGATGTTGCCGCCGGGCACGGGCGCTACGTGCTCGATGCGCTGGAAGGCAAAGAGGCGGTGAGCAACATTTTGCTGCGCGACTACAGCGAGTTAAACGTAGCGAAAGGACAGGAGATGATTGCCTCGCGTGGAATGGCAGAGTATGCACGTTTTGAACGTGGCGACGCTTTCAACCGCGAAGAACTGGCCGCGCTTGAGCCACGTCCGACGCTGGGAATTGTCTCTGGCCTGTATGAACTGTTTCCGGAAAACACCCTGGTGCGTAACTCGCTTGCCGGGCTGGCAGACGCGATAGAGCCGGGTGGCATTCTGATTTACACCGGGCAACCCTGGCATCCGCAGCTCAAAACTATCGCCTGGTCACTCACCAGCCATAAAGATGGTAAACAGTGGGTGATGCGCGTTCGTAGCCAGGGCGAAATGGATGCGCTGGTACGGGAGGCGGGCTTCGATAAATGCAGCCAGTTGATTGATGAATGGGGCATTTTCACCGTGTCTATGGCAGTGCGCCGCGCATCATGACAAACCGACGTTCGCTATACTTGCAGGGTTTGGGTTGGCTGATTCTGCTTGCGCCCTTTTTCTTTTTAACCTACGGGCAGGTTAATCAGTTTACCGCCGGACGTGCGAACATTGGCAGCCTGGTGTTTAGCTGGGAGCGGCACATTCCGTTTGTGCCACTGACAATCCTCCCGTACTGGAGCCTGGATCTGCTGTACGGTTTGTCACTGTTTATCTGCACCTCGCTGAATGAACAGCGACGGCTGGTCTGCCGACTCGTGCTGGCATCAGTCATTGCCTGCCTGGGTTTTTTGCTATTTCCTTTACAGTTTACGTTTACCAGACCGGAGATAACCGGCCTGGCCGGTTGGTTATTTGGGCAACTCGAGCAGTTCGACCTGCCGTACAACCAGTCGCCATCGTTACATATTATTCTGTGCTGGCTGCTGTGGCGGCATTTCCATCGCCACCTGACGGGGGTCTGGCAGCAACTGAATAGCGCATGGTTCTTGCTGATTGCCGTTTCTGTTTTGACCACCTGGCAGCATCACTTTATTGATGTGCTAACCGGCCTTGGCGTCGGAATGGTGATCGACTGGTTGATCCCGGAACAGGGGAAATGGAGCTGGCGAATGGCTGACGGGAAACGCAAAACGCTGGCCGTTCGTTATCTGTGCGGCGCAATAATCTGCCTGGCGGGAACCTGGCTGACCACCTGGCTGTGGTGGCCAACGCTGGCACTGGCGATTGTGGCGCTGGCCTACGGGATACTTGGCGTTGAAGCGCTTCAAAAAGATGGGAAAGGGCGGCTGACACCTGCGGCCTGGTGGCTGTTGCTACCCTGGCGAGTCGGGATGTTGCTCTCTATGCGCCTCTATACCCGCCATCTACCGGCGTTCAGTCCGGTTACTGATGGGGTGTTTTTAGGGACATATCCGCTGACAACTCCCGCACAAAAAGCCGTATTGGATCTAACCAGCGAGTTTCCCCGTTCCCGTGCCTTGCAGGGCGTTGTGTATCAATGCGTGCCCATGCTGGACCTGGTTAAACCCGATGAAGTAACACTGGCGCTGGCAGTAGATAAACTGGAACGATTACGCCATGAGCAAGGTAGCGTACTGATTCATTGTGCGTTGGGGTTGTCGCGCAGTGCGCTGGTCGCTGCTGCCTGGTTGTTACAGCGCTACCCTGAGCTGGCTTCAGAAGATGCCGTTGAGCAAGTGCGTAGGGCGCGACCGCAGGTAGTCTTCACCTCTGAACATATGGAGTTGCTGGAAAGATGGAAGATAAAAGTGACATCGTAACAAATAACCACGCACTGCAATCGCTCTTGGTACAACAAACCCTGAATAGTTGGCGTTTCTTCCTGTTGTTTTCCGCTCCGCCGATGGTGTGGGTGATCTTTGCTGCACCGGTGGATTTGCTCCGCGTCTTGATCACGTTGTTGTGCGGCATAGTGTGGTTTGGCTGCTGGCGTCTTTGGCTGGACGCACGCTATTTCAGGTTGATAAATGAAGAGAATAATCATCAAGCTGGAGAGGCGCTTTGTGTTATCTGGCAGCGTGACAGATTGAAGACGCTTTCGCTTAGCGAGCGCCAGCAGGGCGCATTGAAACAGTGCCGACGCACAATGTTTTTCACTGGTGCCCTATGGGTCGTGTGGCTGGTGGCGTTACTCTAAGCGATGACAAATCCATATTTCGCCCACCATCGAAGCATCAGTTGATTAACTCTTTATAGTTGGTTCGTCCACGTTAAGGAGATCAACATGATTGCGGTACTTTTTGAAGCCAATGCTATACCCGAACAACAGAATAGATACCTGGAGCTTGCGGCTGAACTCAGACCGGAGCTTGATAACATAAAGGGTTTTATTTCCATTGAGCGTTTTCAAAGCCTGAATACAGATGGGAAAATTCTCTCGTTATCATGGTGGGAAAATGAAGAGGCGGTACTTGAGTGGAAGAAGAACATGAAACACATGGCGGCTCAATTTGAAGGGCAGCAATCTATTTTTTCATTTTATAGAATCACCGTCGTTCAAGTGCTACGGGATTATTCATCTGAAAAAGAGGAATACCACCATGTATGATATTCATGTCATTCTCAGTAATACCCCTGGAGAACTTGCATTACTGGGAACTGCACTTGGTCAAAATGGTGTGGGCCTTGAGGGAGGAGGGGTATTCAGTGCTGGGAATAAAAGCCATGCTCATTTTCTGGTAGAAGACGGTGAACTTGCTCGCAAGGTGCTTACCGATATTGGCCTGCACGTCGAAAGTGTCAGTCAGCCGCTTATTCGTAAACTCAAACAAGAACGGCCTGGCGAGTTGGGGGAAATTGCCAATATACTTGCGCGGAATAATATAAATATCAGCGTACAATATAGTGACCACAGTAATCGGTTGATTCTGCTGACCGACAATAATGAAATGGCAGCCGCAGCCACCATGAAATGGGATGTATCCGCTGTATGAAGCCCAACGCTTTCAAAGCAGATATTGATGACTCTGATTTATTAGAAAAGTCGATGTCTGAAATTGCTTCTGCTATCGCTGACCCTTCTCGGGTCAGCATTCTGTGTGCTTTGATGGATGGGCGGGCATGGACGGCAACAGAGCTAAGTTCGGTAGCTAATATTGCAGCATCAACGGCAAGCGCTCATCTGGCAAAACTTCTTAATAGCCAATTAATTACGTGTCTGTCTCAAGGGCGCCATCGGTACTACAGACTAGCAGGAGTTGATATAGCGACACTGCTTGAAACCCTGATGGGAGTATCAATGAAGACGCAGAAAGGTTGCGTCATCAAAACCCCTGTGCATTTGCGCAAAGCCCGTACCTGTTATGATCATTTGGCCGGTGAAGTTGCTGTTGCCATGTATGAATTTATGGATAAAGAAGGCTGGTTTTTACCTGAAGGAGGCGCGTTATCACCCATTGGTATGGCTAAATTTCAGGAAATTGGTGTTGAAATTATCCCGCACACAAAACGAAAAAGCGTTTGTACTTGCCTGGACTGGAGCGAACGCCGTTTTCATCTTGGGGGGAGTTCTGGTGCGGCTTTGTTGGTGACGTTTGACCAAAAGGGGTGGATAGCCAGGACAGCGGGTTACAGAGAAGTGACTTTCACCGATGCCGGGATAAAAGCTCTCGGACGTTTATTCAGGCTCAGCTTAAAATAATAAACTCATCGCATCAGTAGATGAGTTTATTATTAATAATAGAAAATATAATCAACCAGAGTTATTAACCGAGCAACTCATCTAACGAATCAGATAGATTACAGCTGGAACCCAGTTTGGTATCCGTAACATCGGTTAAATAAAACGTATATGCACCTTTATCGTCATTTTTCACATGACCAACAAAAGTAAAATAAAGAGGTTTATCTTTATTTTCCTTGAAGGTTTGATATGCGGCCTCGACGTTCTTCTTATTGACATCGTCTGTTTCAACGATCTTCATTTTTAATGACGGTCTATCACAACGAACAAAAACAATATCGTCACGATCTTGTACCAGCATGCCAGAGAATATGTCATTGCCAGCACTAGATTCTGCGTGAGCATTAACCATTGAAACTAAAGATAAAAATATCCCACTCAATAATTTTTTCATAACAATATCGATACCAGGGTCCATGGAAAGAAAATTTATGTTAATAACATAATCCCACAATTAAAATAGCATAAAAAAGCCATATCTGAGAATGGGGATATATACATAACCTGCTATTAATTCCAGAATAATGATAACTGTGCGTTGTTCGTTCAGGGCGTGCTACGATGACGAAAATCCACGCAAGAAAATCGAACAAAATTTAATCTATACTTTATAGAAGATCCTTGCAGCTGTTAAATCCCTGATGCCTGACACCCCATCCTGAGAGAACGTTTCTGATCTGATTGAACAACTGCTCCTGTGCGTTCACATCGCCTGATGAGCAAATTCATGAAATTAAGTCTAAAACAGTGGTTTTCTGCGCGTAAGTCACGGGAAATACCTACAGAAATCCCTGATTGGTTGGGTTCTGAACCCGCGAACGAAAGCCCTATCAAAGCTGAGCTGTTTTCTGCCGCCCAAATGGAACGCTACGGCCAGAAACTGGCTCGTTCCCATAAATTATCGACCACTAAGCTGCCTTACTATTTACTCAAGCGTCTGGAAGATAATGAAGCCATCATCACCCGTAATTGCTATCTGCTCAATGCAGGGGAAAAATCGGGTATTACTCCGGCCGGTGAATGGCTGCTGGATAATTACTATCTCATCGAAGAACAGATCCGCGTGGTTCGTCATCATTTACCAAAGAATTTTGGTAAAGGGTTGCCACCGTTAGCTGCTCCTAATCATTGCCCGCGTATTTATGATATTGCCTCTGAAGCTATCGCTCATGCCGATGGACGATGGGATGCCGCAAGCCTAACCAGTTATATCGCGGCCTATCAGCAAGTGACTCCGTTAACTCTTGGTGAACTTTGGGCATTGCCGGGTATGTTGCGTCTGGCGCTGATTGAGAATCTACGACGCGTTAGTATTGAAGTGGCTGAGGCGCAAAAAGAGCGAAATCTGGCTGATGTGTGGGTCACACGAATTTTTGAATGTGCTGAAAACACGCCAGCGGATTTGATTATGGTGATTGCGGATATGGCACGTTCACGTCCGCCATTAAGCAGCGCTTTTGTAGCGGAACTGGTTCGCCGCTTGCAGGGGCGAGGGAACATGCTCTCTTTGCCGCTGACCTGGGTTGAACAGCGCCTTGCTGAAACCGGCGTCACCACGGATTACCTGATTCATCGCTTTAACCAGCAACTTGCTGCAAGCCAACTTTCAGTGAGCAACAGTATTGCCGGGTTGCGTCTGTTAAGTGAAACCAACTGGGCTGACTTTGCCGAAGCAATGAGTCTGGTCGAACAGACATTGCGCCAGGACCCTTCCGGGATTTATCCGGCAATGCACTTCGATACCCGCGACCATTATCGCCATATTGTTGAGATCCTCGCCCGTCACAGCCATCACAGTGAACCGGAAGTCGCCCGTTATATTTTAGAAATGGCTCAGGCAACGCCTGTTCATCATGTGGGTTATTACTTAATTGGTGAAGGGCGCTCGCAACTAGAACAAAAGCTTGGGGCAAATACATCGTGGGTCGTCCGGCTGCGTCATAGCTTTAACCAAATTCCTCTGCTTTCATGGCTTGGAAGCCTGAGCCTGTTGACCACAGCGTTCACTGCTGACATTTTATCCCGCACCCATCAACAAGGGATGAACTGGCCGCTGGCGCTTCTTGCGCTGCCGCTGGTGGTGCTGATTAGTCAGTTGGCTCTCAATTTGCTGAGTGAGGCGACGACTCGCTTCCGGTCGCCACTGCCTCTGCCACGCATGGATTTCTCAACCGGCATCCCGGCGGAGTATTGCACGATGGTGGTTATCCCTTGCTTACTCACCAGCCGCGCCGGGATAGACAAGCTGCTTAACAGCCTGGAGGTTTGCTATCTGGGTAACAACTCGCCAAACCTGTACTTCGCATTGCTAACCGATTTTGCTGATTCCCCGGACCAGAACTCACCAGAAAGCGGCGATCTGCTGCACTGGGCTGAAGCGCAAATGCAGAATTTGAATCGACGCTATGCTTCTGTTGCCCAACCACTTTTCTTTTTGCTGCATCGTTCAGCGCAGTGGAATGAACAACAAAACGTGTGGATGGGGTATGAGCGTAAACGCGGCAAGTTATCGATGCTGAATAGTTGGCTGCGCGAACCTGGCGACCAATTTTCCGAAGTACACAGTAATGTGATTAGCCCACCAACGGGGGTTAAATATGTCATCACGCTGGATAGCGACACCGTTCTGCCACGTGACACTGCGCATAAACTGGTTGCCACTATGGCTCATCCGCTCAATCACCCGATCTACGATCCGGTAAAACAGCGTGTCGTTAAAGGGTACGCTATTTTGCAGCCCGGCCTTGCTGAAGAGATCCCACGAAACGGGCAGGGGCGCTATGCCGCGATGTGCAGCAACGTGCCGGGTAACGATCCTTACTCAATGATGTCATCGGATATTTATCAGGATCTGTTCGGCGAAGGCTCGTTCGTTGGTAAAGGTATTTACGATGTGGATACTTTTGCCCAGGCGACGCACAATACGTGCCCGGAAAACCTGGTGTTGAGCCATGATTTGCTGGAAGGGTGCTATGCCCGTTCAGGTTTGCTCAGTGAAGTCTTGCTATATGAGCAGTACCCCAATAACTACCTCACTGATGTGGCAAGACGTACCCGCTGGATACGCGGCGACTGGCAACTATTGAATTGGCTTAAATTCAGGCCCAGAAAAGCAGATGGAACACATGACAAAAACCCACTAAGCACGCTTTCACGCTGGAAACTGCTGGATAATTTGCGCCGCAGCCTCGTGGCACCATCATTTCTGATGCTGGTGTTTTGCGCCATTTTACTGGTCCCCAATCCTTTTTACTGGCTCGGCGTGCTAGCCGTTGTGCTGCTACTTCCTACCGTGCTGGTTTTAGCGCAGGATATTCTGAGTAAGCCAGCACGGCGGCCATTCGTCCAGCATCTGATTCTGGTTTCTTCCGGCGGGCTTAAACGCCTGCTGCGCATTGGCCTGGGATTTATCACGCTTCCTCATGAGGCCGGATATTCGCTTCATGCAATTGCAGTGACGTTATGGCGGCTGGGTATTAGCCATCACAACCTCAATCAGTGGGCTAGTTTTGACCAAAGCACTGAACACGCCAAAGCCTCGCCGCTGCGTTTTTATCGGGCAATGTGGCTCAATGTCGTTTCAGGTATTGCACTCATCCTGCTCGCGGCCTTCCTTTCACCTATGCTGCTGTTTTTTGCTGTGCCTATCGGTGTGGTGTGGTGTCTGGCTCCTTTGTTATTAAGCTGGCTGAGCCGCGAGACTGTAAGCCATACCATTACATTCAATGCTGAAAATAAACGCCTGTTGCGCCAAAGCAGTCGCGAAATTTGGGCCTTTTTTGAAACCTTTGCCACAGAGAAAGAAAACTGGTTACCGCCGGATAACTACCAGGAAATTCCACATCCGGTTATTGCGCACCGCACTTCGCCGACCAACATTGGCCTGTCGCTAATGGCCAACCTAACGGCGTGGGATTTTGGTTATATTCCCCAGGGGGAAATGCTGCAACGCATCACGCTGACGCTCGACACCCTGGATAAAATGGAGCATTACCGCGGCCATTTATACAACTGGTACGACACCCGCACCCTGGTGCCGCTGAATCCGCGTTATATCTCAAGTGTCGACAGCGGCAATATGGCCGGGCATTTGCTCACTCTAAGTGCGGGGTTAACGGGGTTGCGTAACCAACCCGTACTCAATTGCACACAATTGCTGATGGGCCTTGATGACACATTGCAAATCCTCGAGAAAACCTGGGGGCAGCATGCGCCGACCTCTTTGCGCCAGTTGCGCAATCACTGCAAAACTGCCGCCACACTCTCTCCATCGTTACTGTTTCCTGAGCTGAAAAACATGCGTGCGCAAAGTCATCGTCTGCACGCACTTTGTAGTCATGAGGATGGGCGTATCCGCCGCTGGGTAGAGCATCTTCAACACCAGTTGGTGCTGATCTGTCACGAATGGACGAATTTTCTCGGGTGGCTACCCGCCCATTGGGAGAGTAAATCGTTACCATCACTTTCCTGGCTTGCACAGGCAAAACATACCGGCGAAGGCACACCTTCAGAATCGGTGATCCGCCTGGCCCGCACACGGCTGGATATTATTACCGAGCTGGAACAGCGCCTGACAGAACACGCACGAATGGATTTTGTCTTCCTGTATAACGAAGTCACTAGCCTGCTCAGCGTCGGTTATAACTGCGATAACAATAAGCTCGATAACAGTCATTACGACTTGTTGCCTTCGGAAATTCGTCTTACCAGTTTTCTGGCGATAGCCACTAATCAGTTGCCGTTAAAAAGCTGGTTTGCGTTGGGGCGACTCTTTACCACCATTGATAACGAAACTGCGTTGATGTCGTGGAGTGGCTCAATGTTTGAGTACTTAATGCCGAACCTGGTGATGCCAACTTTCCCTGGCAGCTTGCTGGAGGAGATGAGCCAGTCAGCGGTGAAACGCCAGATTGACTGGGGCAAAGAGCGGGGCGTGCCGTGGGGAATTTCAGAGTCGGGTTACTACTCCTTTGATGCGCTGCAAAATTACCAATATCACGCCTTTGGCGTGCCGGGTCTTGGCTTGCGAAGGGGACTTGCGGATGACATGGTCATCGCACCTTATGCCACCATGATGGCACTGACGGTCTCTCCGCATAAAGCTTGCGAAAACTTGCTGAAACTAGAAAAAAATGGTGCTCGTGGGGAATATGGCTTCTACGAAGCGCTGGACTACACGCCTTCACGCCTCGCCAACGGCCAGATGTATGCGGTGGTTCGTTCGTGGATGGCACACCATCAGGGAATGGCATTCCAGGCTCTTTCCCATGTGCTGTTAGGTGCGCCAATGGTAGACCGATTTATGACCAGCCCATCATTTCAGTCGGCTCGTTTGTTATTGCAGGAACGGGTGCCTGATGCCGTTGAGTTGTATAGTCCGCGTCGCCATTTCGAATCTCACGAAGGGGTTTTGCAACCTGTACAATACGAAGTGCGCGAGTTTACCGACGTTGATAGCCTGATACCCGAAGTTCAGTTGCTGTCGAATTCCGATTACCATCTGATGATCAGCCAGTCAGGGAGCGGTTACAGCCGCTGGAAAGACATTGCGTTGACCCGCTGGCGCAGCGATGCCACTTGCGATAACTGGGGTACTTTTTGCTATATTAGTGACAGTGTAACTAATGAGGTATGGAGTAATACCTGGCAACCGCTTGGTGAACCGGTCAGCCAGTACGATGCGACATTTACCGACGCCGGAGCGGAGTTCAAACTGGTCGCGGGTACGATCAATGTTAAAACGCAGATTGTTGTCTCGCCCGAAGATGATATTGAGCTGCGCCGCGTCACGCTGCTGCATCGTGGGCGGCAACCGCGCACCATTGAGTTAACCACTTACGCGGAAGTCGTGCTGGCTCCTAAAGAGAGCGATCTGGCCCATCCAGCCTTCAGTAATTTATTTATTCAGACCGAGCTACTTGCCGATCAGCACGCCATTCTGTGCCACCGTCGTCCTCGTTCACCGGATGAGCGTTGCCCGTGGATGTTTCACACGATGGTGGTGCACGGGCAAGCGCAAAGCGAAACCTCATTTGAAACAGACAGAGCCAAATTTCTCGGGCGGGGCAGAACCCCGGTCAATGCTCTGGCAACCCAACAAAGCGGTGCGCTAAGTAATAGCGTCGGGCCAGTGCTGGACCCGATACTTGCCATTCGTCAGTCGATAGTTTTACAACCAGGCTTGCCCGTCACAGTCGACATTATTTATGGCGTAACGGACAGCCGTCAGCACAGTCAGGCACTGGTCGAGAAATATCATGACCATCCGATTGCCGACCGTGTATTTGAACTGGCGTGGTCACATAGCCAAATTGTGTTGCGCCAGATTAATGCCAACGAAGACGACGCAACACTCTTTAACCGCTTGGCCAGCGCGGTGCTTTTCCCTGGCCCCGAACTGCGTGCTGATGCCAAAACTCTTTGCCGTAACCGTCGTGGGCAGTCAGGTCTTTGGGGTTGGTCTATTTCAGGCGACCTGCCGATTGTGATTCTGAACGTCACCAGCGATGAAAGTATTTTGCTCATCACCACAATGATTCAGGCGCACCATTACTGGCGTTTAAAAGGGCTGG
This sequence comes from Buttiauxella sp. S19-1, assembly GCF_022134725.1. Taxonomy (NCBI): domain Bacteria; kingdom Pseudomonadati; phylum Pseudomonadota; class Gammaproteobacteria; order Enterobacterales; family Enterobacteriaceae; genus Buttiauxella; species Buttiauxella sp. S19-1. The sequence continues at coordinate 20,721 of NZ_JAHWLU010000026.1, read as the reverse complement.
CTGTGGATCTGGTTATCCTTAACGATAGCCCTGGCGGTTATCAGCAGGAGTTGCAAAACCAAATTATCGAACTACTAATGGCGGGTTCTGAAGCCAACCAGATGGACAAGCCCGGTGGCATTTTTGTGCGCAATGGCGAACATATGTCAGCAGAGGACCGCCTGTTGCTGCTGAGTGTGGCGCAAATCGTACTGGATGATCGTGCTGGAGGCCTTAAAGAACAGCTAAATCAGCGGCTTCTGGCAACTATTCCCGCACAGCCGAGCTTTACTCCCCGCACGGTGATGCCGGTTAATCAGCACGATCCCTGGCAGCCTGATACCAGCGCATTGGTCTTTTTCAATGGCCGCGGTGGGTTCTCGCAAGATGGCCGTGAATACCAGATGACGCTGGATGAAAATGACCAGACACCTGCGCCGTGGGCTAACGTTCTGGCCAATGCCAGTTTTGGCACTGTCATTTCTGAAGCGGGACAGGCCTACACCTGGTATGAAAATGCACATGAGTACCGACTCACACCCTGGGAAAACGACCCGATCAGCGATCGTTCTGGCGAAGCGTACTATTTGCGGGATGAAGAAAGTGGCGAGGTCTGGTCACCAACCACGCTGCCGATGCGCGGCAACGGGCATTATCTTTCACGCCACGGCTTTGGCTACAGCGTTTTCGCCCACCGTGAAACAGGTATCGACACTGAATTGACAATACTGGTGGCAGAACATGCGCCGGTAAAAATCGCTATTCTGACGCTGAGTAATACCTCAGGGCGGACACGAAAAATCTCGGTTACCGGTTATGTTGAATGGACGCTGGGCGAGTCGCGCAGCAAATCGGCCATGCATGTTGTCACTCGTACATCGACAACCGGGCGCGGCTGCGGTGTGCTGGCAAATAACTTCTATAACAGCAACGGTTCGGAAAGAACGGCATTTTTCGCGGTGACGGGAGTGCATTGCTCAGTGTCAGGTGACCGTCGGGAATTCCTTGGGCGCAATGGTTCACAGCGTGACCCAGCGGCTATGAAACAGCGCACGTTGTCTGATAAAACGGGCGCGGGGTTGGATCCGTGTGGTGCAGTTCAGTCTGCTACCACGTTGATTGATGGCGATCAGCGGACATTTATTTTTGTGCTGGGTATCGGGCAGAACCCGCAAGACGCGGAACTGATGATTAACCAGTATCTAAGTGAAGACGCCGCACGTAGCGAACTGGCGAATGTTCACCGTTACTGGCATCGCATGCTCGATCAAATTGTCGTAGCAACCCCCGATCCTGCGGTTAACTTACTGGCCAATGGCTGGCTGCTTTACCAGACCATCGCTTGCCGCCTGATGGCTCGCAGTGGTTACTATCAGTCTGGTGGTGCTTTCGGCTTCCGTGATCAGCTACAAGACACGCTGGCTCTGAGTCATACCGCACCGGAACGTTTGCGCGAGCAAATTCTGCTGTGCGCATCACGCCAGTTCGTTGAAGGCGACGTTCAACACTGGTGGCATCCCCCATTAGGGAATGGCGTTCGCACCCGTTGTTCAGACGATTATCTTTGGTTGCCGCTATCTATTTGCCGCTACGTAGAAACCACCGGCGACCTCGATTTGCTAGAACACCGCGTGGCGTATCTTGAAGGCCGTGAATTACAGCCAGGAGAGGAGTCAGCCTATGAACAACCGGTTATCAGCGCAGTTGAAGAGACACTTTGGCAACATGCGATAAAAGCCATTCGCCACGGCCTGCGGTTTGGTCAACATGGTTTGCCGTTGATGGGCGCGGGGGACTGGAACGATGGCATGAACCTCGTCGGGCTGGAAGGCAAGGGCGAGAGCGTCTGGCTTGGGTTCTTCCTCTATGATGTCTTGCAGCAATTTGCGCAGCTGGCGGAACAAATCCATGATGACGAAATTGCCGTGCTTTGCCGTACAGAAGCCGCAAAACTGCAAGCCAATATTGAGGCGACAGCCTGGGACGGGGCTTGGTATCGCCGGGGCTATTTTGATAGTGGAGAAGCCCTTGGTTCGCAGAACGCAGAAGAGTGCCAGATAGACGCCATTGCCCAGAGTTGGGCTGTGTTGTCCGGTGCGGGGAGCGAGGAACGCTGTGTACAAGCAATGCAGGCGCTGGACTCTCGCCTGGTTGATAACGAGGCTGGGCTGATAAAACTGCTTACGCCGCCATTTAATGGCAACGGGCCAAACCCCGGCTACATTCAGGGTTACCTGCCGGGCGTGCGTGAAAACGGTGGGCAATATACACATGGAGCCATCTGGGCAGTGATGGCATTTGCCCGCAGCGGCAATATCGAACGGGCCTGGCAGCTATGGTCGCTGATTAACCCGATTAATCACGGACTCACTACCGATGCCATTGAACGTTATAAAGTCGAACCGTATGTGATGACGGCGGATATTTATAGTGTTGCACCGCACAGCGGGCGCGGTGGCTGGAGCTGGTATACCGGTTCGGCAGGATGGGCGTATCAGTTGATAATCGAAACGTTGCTGGGGATCGAACGGCATGGCGACTCAATAACCGTACACCCGTTACTGCCGCGTGACTGGCCTTCAGTGAGCCTTGTTTATAGACATGGCTCAAGTGATTACCAGATCAATGCGTTACACAGTGAGGGCGAATATCAACTCATGCTAGATGGCATATCGTTGCCAGGAAAAACCATACCGTTGAAGGATGATGGTCAACGGCATGTGGTGGAGATAAGTCTGGGTACCGTTCTTAACTAGCGGATAACCAGCGCTTAGCGTCGGCTTTCATTTTCAACTCTAGTTCGCTGCCGCGAGTGGCGAATACACGCCCGAGAGGGAAGCCGCTCAGCTCGAGCAAATAGGCCAGTGCGGCATATTCACGTGGATACTTCACGACCACAGCCTGGTCTATCGCAACTGGGCCAAGTGGGAAAGTGAATGTGCCGATATCGTAAATACTCTGGCGGTGGAATAGTTTCCATACGCCATCCCTTTTTTCTGCCAGATCGTAAAAACGGTTGTGACACTCACAGCCAATGTTCAGTTTCACGTTCTCGGCAACGATGATTGCATTGGTTTCCAGAATCGCTTTATCCCCGGCTTCATTGAAGGTTACCGCAGGCGAACCGATAAGGTGTTTGGTGCGCAAGTCGGAAGCGCCCATCCGCATTGAGCCATTAACAAAATCACTTCCCAGCCCTTCAAACCACGTTATTTCAATGGTGCCGTCAGAGTGGAACAGTTCGCGAAGCTGATCCCATTCGCCCAGATCGCGGTGCATCCAGCCATTCATCAGGTCATTAAGTTGTTGGCGGTCTTGTAGTGGATTTTGCATGTATTTAGTTCCTGTTAGTTGACTTGATTTAGTCTGGATGCAAAATACGACAATCTCAAATATATAGATTTTACTGATTAATCATTTTAAATGATTGATGGAGCCATTATGGATCTACGTCACCTGAAGTATTTTTTAGCCGTCGCCGAAGAACGGCATTTTGGCCGGGCGGCGGAACGGCTCAATATTGTTCAACCTGCACTGAGCATGCAGATAAAATCCCTGGAAACTGAGCTGGGCGGCCCATTATTCATTCGCACCAGCCGTCGGGTTGAACTGACTGAAGCCGGGAAGCTTTTGCAAACTGAAGCCGCACGGACTCTGGAGCAAATGGAACATACGCGCCTTGCCGTTGAGCGTTCTATTCGTGGTGAAACAGGCCGGGTGCGAATCGGCTTTGCCGGTAATGCCGTCTTCAGTGGCAGACTGATGCAGGATGTACGATCTTTTCACAAGGCTTATCCGGATGCTGAATTAATTTGCCAGGAACTGGCACCACAGCTTCAGCGTGAGGCCATCCACAACGGAACGCTGGATGTGGGTTATATGCCTGATTACTATCCGGATCATGACTCTGCTTTTGTCTATCAATCGGTGGGTCAATGGGGAAGGGTGGTTGTGATGTCCAGCGACCATAAACTCGCCGCAAAAGAGAGCCTGACCATAGACATGCTGGCCCATGAGCCCTTGATTATGTATTCAATAAACGATGTGGATTCACACCTGGATAGGCAATTACAAAGGCTGCTTGGCGATTCGCTAAATATTGCCTGGCGAATCTCCAGTTCACTTAGCGTCCTCGCCATGGCCGGAGCCGGGCTGGGTATCGCTCTGGTTCCTGCACCGCTAGCGCAGGTGGCGATCCCTGGTGTAGTTTATCGGCTTCTTGACGCGCCGGATCTATCAGCGAACCTGATGATGGTGAGCCGTAAACACGAACCGAGTGCCGCTGTGCTTGCTTATCTTAATCACACGCGGATAACGGCGCTGGCTTAAGTTTTCATGTTGGTATTTTTAAAAATTGGATTGTTTCTTAAAGAGATACCTTTTTTCATTGAACTTCTTTCAGGTGATATTTGTTATGAGTTTACGGTTTGAACGCTTCAATTTTGTATGCTCCATCATACTGTTCGTGATGTTGGCTATCCTGGCAACTTTGGGGTCAAAATGGGGATTGATACGAAGCCTTGGAGGAGACGTTCTGGCTACGATGTGGATTTACTACTCGCTGGCTGCAATAGTCAAAGCGAAGCCATTTTTACTCACCTGTATTTCATTCCTGGCTGGCGCTGGAGTTGAGCTTTGTCAATTACTGGCCGTTAAGGCCGACTATCAATTCGAGAGCCATTTGCTAAGAGTCGTGTTTGGCTCCACACCGGATTGGTGGGATTTAGTGGCCTATGCAATGGGTGCCTTGATTTGTTTGGGATGGAATACTCGCGGCCACATAAATTATTTAAAAGAAAAGATGCATAAGTCCAGGCGTGAGTCTCAAAAATTATAGAACAGTCACTCCTCAAATTAAATATCCACAATTAGATGCTGCTATTGCTGAATAGAGAGAAAAGGGTGTTAAGTTGATTTTCTGCAGGATACAGGCATTAGGTGAAAGAAATATCTGACCTGTTTTAATAAGCCAGATTCATTAATCAGAAAGTTCAGAACTGTTTTTTTCGATCAACGTGATATCAATCGAGAAACTATATATTTCCCGGTTCGGCGGGCGCCATATGCTATTTCACGGTGACGTTGGGCCTTTTTCCCGTCAGTTCTGAGGCTGAGTCGGGAAGGGCCATCACCGGAAGCTGGGACGATTCAATCAATTTGAACGAACGGGATGAAAAACCAGCGGAAAATGCGCTGCGGAGGAACTCGATGAACACTTGTGACACCCGCGATGTATGTGCGGAATACGGGCGAATGATATAGAGCCATTCACCGAATACTTCTGTCGGTCTCCATTGCGGTAGGACTTCAACCAGGCTGCCAGAGTCCAGTGCTGACTGCGCGCTGAAGTCGGGTAAAAGCACTATCCCCATGCCTTCAATTGCCATATTGCGTAGTGCTTCGCTGTTGTTGACGGCTATTGGCCCCGCTATCGGCACGGTCACCTGGTTGGGATACACAGCGTCATTGCTCTGCGCGTTGTTAGCTGCAGGAACAAATATCCAGGTTGTGCTCCCCTGGGTACGTGGATAGTGTAAGCATGCATGCAACGATAACGCTTCCGGCGTCTCGGGCATGCCGCGTTCTTGAAGGTATGACGGGCTTGCGGCCAATACCGTGCGAGTGGGCGCAAGCGTCCATGCTACATGGGTCTCAGGAGGGGAGTCGGTGTGGCGAACCGCGATGTCGTATCCTTCCTGCGCCAGGGGCCGAATCCGATCGGACATGTCTAGCTCCAGTTGGATCTCGGGATAGCTACGCAGGAATTTGGGCAAGTGTGGCAATAGTTGCTGCCGTGCAAACGCGACAGGTGCGGTGACGCGCAATTTTCCCCTTGGTACCCCAGCCAAGTCTCGAACGCTCGCAAAACCCATAGCTATCTGCTCGAAGGCACCTTGTGTCGACATGACCAGTTGTTTACCCGCCTCAGTGAGCGTTGCGCTCCGGGTCGTCCTTTGCACCAGTGAGATACCCGCAGCTCTTTCGAGGTCAGCAATATGCTGGCTCATCGATGCCTTGCTAACACCGAGGTTGAACGCTGCTTTGCTGAAACTACCTTGTTCTTGCAGTACGGCCAGCCAATGCAAGTGTCTCCAGAATCCGTCCACTTCGTCCCGTTTCATAGCTCCATCCTTCAATGAAGTCGCGCCGGATTTTTCAAGTTGTAGTTATCCGTACGACAAAATTTTGAACAATGTGTTTGCGTTAGGATAGCTACCCACGCGTATGGGCGCAATCTACACTGTGCAAACACTGACCGTCACAGCTTTATTTATCAGGAGACAGTCCATGACTGGGTTCGTTTCTGTACGTGCCAAAAGAGCATTATGCAACGTTGGCCTAATCCAACCATAAACAGGAGAACAATATGCCTCTCATCAAATTTGACATCGTCGAAGGACGAAGTGAGAAAGAAATCAAGATAATGTTGGATGCTGCCCACCGAGCAATGCTGAAGGCATTCGATGTGCCTGAACGTGACCGCTATCAGGTGGTCAACGAACACAAGGCTTCACATCTCATTGCCGAGGACACTGGTCTGGGCATTGTCCGGACCAGAAATATTGTCATTGTCTCGGTCGTTTCTCGACCAAGAACGGAACAATCCAAGAAGACCTTCTATCACGAACTTTGCTGTGAGCTTCAGGAACACTGCGGAATTGCTCCAAGTGACGTCATGGTATCGATCACTATCAACTCCGATGCGGACTGGAGTTTTGGTCATGGCGTGGCACATTTTTTGACCGGCGAACTGTAAATTTTTTCGTTTATATCCATCTGGTTCAACATCACGTTTTGCCATTAATAGATAGTTTTGCCTCGTGTGTATTCGTGTAAAAAAAGCCGTGGTTTTTCGAAAATCAGGCCTAACATTCATTCTAAGGGGATATATATGATTACCGTTATTGTGACAATGAAACTTAATAAGGCGATTACGAGAGAAGAAGGGAAAAAGATATTTCTTTCAACAGCGCCTCGATATAAGACGATCGAAGGTCTTGTGCGCAAGTACTACATCTTATCGGAGGACGGCATCTCCTCCGGTGGTGTATACCTTTGGACGACGAAGGCTGCAGCGGAGGCCTGGTATACGGACAGTTGGCACGAATTTATTAAGGAAACGTACAATACAACGCCTTCCATTACCTATTGGGAAAGCCCGGTAATCGTTGACAATATTCTTGGATGCACTACTTCTGACGATCAAAAGTTATAGATTTGACGGTATCAGAAAATACATTAGGAGAGACCAGGATGAGCAAAGCCTATTGGGTTACTTCGTACCGCTCTATTAAGGATCAAACTGTGCTTGCCGCTTATTCGGTACTTGCCACCAAGGCAATTGAGGCATCAGGAGGGCGGTTTATCATAAGAGGGATCGCAGAAGAGGTGCGGGAACAGGGAATGAAAGAGCGAACGGTTGTGATCGAATTCCCCAATTTCGCACAAGCGGTGGCTGCATATGAAGCTGCTGCATATCAAAAAGCTCTGGCAGTTCTAGGCAATGCGGTCGAACGCGACTTGCGCATTGTACACGCGGTTGAGTAAATAACTTCAGCTTGATGAGTTAATCGAGAAAGTTGTCGAGCGGAACGAACTGTTTATGGCCAAACAACTCGGAATCATCGATTGCGATTAACGTTGAGTAAGGTTGTTCAACCACCGTGGTGGCACGGTGGTTGAACTTACCTTACTAAAGCAGATGCAGATTTTTTGGCAGAACGGCCAGAGATTATGGAGGAAGGCAGAACGTGATGGTATCAGCGCTGGAGAAAGAGCTTTCAGAGGCTATCAGCAACCAGGGCAATCAGGTTGATTAAACACTGGATTCTTCCTTAGCCTACCTTTGTCAAACCTCAATTAAACAGACCGTTATCTGGCTCAATTGAAATGACCATTAATCCTGTTTCTTTTCAATTAATCACTGTGTTTTGTTTAATACTGGATGCTGAATGAAATCATTACTGATAGTCTTTTTTCATACTGAAATAATGAGAAGATGGACGTTATGTTTCGATTTGAATTAACACCCAATAATGCCGGTATTATTTTATGGGGAGATACGGCAGCACTGGATGAATTACACCAGTTTATCCATTTCGTTGTGGACGAAAGTCCTCTGATAAAGATTAAAGATGGCTTTATGCTGGCCCTGGCCTATGACATCCGCAAAGCCCGGGAAGGTTGTCGCCGTACTGAGCAGTATCAGTATGAAGAAGGGGATTCCTATCAGCTTTATGGCGTGGAACTGTTATGGCCACTGGTCTTGCTTCAGTCTGCAATCCTCAGACGTTCAATGAGTTACATCCAGACAGATAAAAAACAGTTATCCATTATGTATGCATTCGAGCATCTTCTGGAGTCTGCTTTACAGGAGTTTCTGCCGGGTAACCGGGCAGAAGTGATGATAAAACTGGCCAGCAGCGCAGCTGACTCTGACTTTGAATGGCTTGAGGACAACATTGACAGCCGGTGTTGTTATTTCCTCAGTCAGCCACCTGCAAAGAGAAAAGAAAAACTGGATAAGATCCTTTGCTCCTTTGATTCACTATGGAGTCAATATGCCCGTGAAAAGCCGGATACAAAAATGCTGAATACCATGAATAATACGGAGTGGGTCTGGCCAGATACGATTCACTGGTAAGCACGGTATTAAGTTGTCGTCGCACTCATTAATAACGGTTGAATCAGCCAGGCTTTTTGCCAAAGATTTGCTCAGAACGCGACTGAAGCTTCTTCAGGGCTTCAAGCATGTCATTTTTAGCCGGTGCCGCAGCAACATGGCCATCCACTCAGCATAATCGCGCACAGACTGCGGAAGTGATGATAAGCCATTCAGGAACGCGACGAAATACCGGAATTTTTTCCGGTGGTTGTCGGGTTGGGCAAGCCGGAGGCGCGTCAGCATGTGAGCAAAACCATGACCAAAAAGCTGTAATTCCCGTCTATCTATACCTTGGTGCGCATAATGTATATTATGTTAAATTGCCTGCAAAGGTCCTTTACTTCATGAACCAAGATGGTTCGCATAAAATCATAGGGTTAAGTCCCCTCCACATCTTTCGGAAGTTTAAAAAATAATGTTCGCTCCTGCGTTTGCAATGGTTTAAAACCATGATGAATATAGAATTGTTTGGCTTCTTCAGTAAGTGCATGGACCATAATGGCCCGGACACCGATATTTTCGGCCACCCTGTAGCATCGCAGTACTGCATCGTGAAGCAGATCGGCTCCCAGACCTTTTCCCCGGAAAGAAAGGTCCACTGCCAGACGCGCAAGTATAATAACGGGTATTGGGTCCGGCATATTACGACGAAGACCACCCGTAGCTTCAGTATGGTTGACACTTCCAGTTGCCAGTGAGTAAAAGCCCGCTACTTGTTTCGATTCCTTCTTACAAATGACAAACGTCCTTGCAGCTCCGTAAGCGTGGTTTTTTAACCCTCTTTGCTTTAACCAATCATCAAGAACTGACTCTCCACTCACGAATTCCGCTAGCTGATGAGAACTTGTCAGAGGCTCAGGAGCTGTTACTAGTCCCACTGAGGCTTCCTTGCGAGTAATTTCTTAACGGCTGGGTCATCTGAAAGCGGAGCATCAAGCATATCTATGAACTCAGCGTATTGTTCGTCATTAAAATTGAATACACGTCGATCAAGTATCACATTCTCTGCCGCCTGACAGGCCATTTCCAATATAAAGTCTGTTCGCGATTTATGGAGGATCTCGGCGGCTGCATCAATGAGCGCCCGCTGGGATTCCTTAGCTCTAAGGTTGAGTTGAACATCTGATTTCATATAAAAACTCCATGTGTGGTGATTACTTTATCAGCATAACACAAGAGTAATGTATAGCAATTGCTATACATTTAAGTTGGCAGAATACCAGTGCTTCATCTGAGCTCGCATGAATCAAAATAATTACTTATTTTTGAAAGATAAAATCCAAATTTAGCTGCCCACCTAAGGCAGGCAGCTTTTCCACACTTTTGAGAGTTAAAATACTTTTGATGAAAAATCGGATTTCACTTCACTTTCTATATAAGTGTTCAGGCCCCAACCAGCACGCGCCAACTCTTTCATCTTCTCCAGGCGCTCGGGTCCAGGGTGGCGAAGATCGTAGAGATACACATGATTATTTTTGAAGCGCACTTTAATTGAGTTGGCATCAATCTGGAAACTGACAACCTGTGAGTCACCACTTATGTTCGCGTAATTTTCCATACTGCATCCTGTTGGCTAAAGCGCCTGAACTTGGCGAGTTACCTATTAACCACGTTCCGCGTTGTTTTACAGGGTGATAGCTCACGATTTGGTGAGAAGCCCGTTGAAGTGACTAACTCAACGCCACTATCTCTTCATATAACGCCAGCGGCAACTCCACACCGAACTGCTCACTGTGTTGACGCGCTTTAAAACGCCGCTCGCCTGGGATTCTGGCTCCTTGTGCGGCCATATCGTTAAAGAGAACTTCTGCTCGGGCTAAATGCATCTCTTTATCCGCACCCAGAAAACGCTCAGGATCCATGGCAATAATCAGTTCTCCTCCATAAGGCGAAGAACCGCTCTGTTGGTCGTATGCCAAAGATTCTTTACTGGTCATATCACCAATCAATGGCCCGGCAATCAGTTCGACCATCGCCGCCAATGCCGAGCCTTTATGCCCCCCAAATGTCAGCATGGCACCTTGCAGCACACTGGCGGCGTCGGTAGACGGTTGTCCATGGCTGTCAATTCCCCAGCCTTCAGGTAACGGTTTATTCGCCCGGCGATGCAGTTCAATTTCACCGCGTGCGGCAGCGCTGGTCGCCATATCAAACACAAACGGTGCTTTCCCCTGGCGTGGCCAACCAAAAGCTATCGGGTTGGTGCCAAATAGCGGTTGGTTCCCGCCAGCGGGTGTAACCCAGGCATGGCTTGGGGTGCAGGCCAGCGCCACCAATCCTTGCTCGGTCAGCGGCTCAATGTCTGCCCACAGCGCAGAAAAATGAACGCAATGGTTGATAGCCAGTGCAGCAATACCGCAGTGACGTACTTTGTCGATAAATACAGGCAACGCCGCTTGATAAGCCAGCAACGAGAAACCACCCTGCGCATCGACACGTAAAATCGCTGGCGCGTTGTCGATGAGGGTCGACTCCGCATCTGCTGCTACCTTCCCTGCTTTCAATGAGCGAACGCATCCCAGCACCCGATACAAACCATGAGAATGGCAGCCATCGCGCTCTCCGGCGGTGACGTTCTTTGCCACCGCGTCGGCATGTGCGGCGCTGAAACCATTACGCAGCAAAGCTTGATACGCCAGTTGATAAGCCTCTACCAGAGTCAGTTTAACGGTTGATGTCATTACCCTTTCCTCCCTTAGCATCACTCTTCTTCATCCCCGACGAAATTCGCCTTAGGCAAACAAGTGTAAGCACCCCAGTAATAAATTAGCAGCGCGATGCCCGCCACCAGTAAGGTATCCCATGGGTGACCAATCGCATTGATCCCGCCAAAACTGCCCAAATAAGAAGCCACAATGATCAACGCGTAGAACGCGATCAACCACAGTGAGGACCAGACCTGCTGCTTAAGGCTAACGTTATGAGTCGGCACTTTGTTTTTAAACAGAATATAGACAAAGAACATCACGATTTGCAGGCCAAGCAGCCAGGACACGGTATTCCAGCCAGACCAGTAAACGATCAATGCCGAAATGATGAACGACACCGGCCCTAATACACAAAAGCCCCTGACAAAGAACGGACGCGGCATATCCGGCGCATTGCGGCGTAAACCGGCGGCGGTAACCGGAGCAATGGCATAGCTCAGAACCAGTGCGGCAGAAACGACGCCAATTAACTTTTCCCATGACGGGAACGGCAACGTCCAGAAGATAGAAAGCCCGAACGTTAACCACAGCGCCGGACGCGGAATACCGGACTCGCCATCAACACGGGTGAAAACTTTGAAGAATGTCCCTGCCCTCGCCCAGCCATAGATCACGCGCGGCGTGGCATTCATATAGATGTTGCCAGTACCGCTTGGCGAAACAATCGCGTCGCTCACCACCAGGAAGGCCAACCACCCCATCCCTAGCGTCACGGCAATATCACGGTACGGCAGCGAAAAGTGCTGGCTGATACCTTGCCAGCCACCACTTAGCAAATCGGCAGGAATACTGCCGAGGAAGGCAAGTTGCAACAGCACATAGATAATCGTGGAAAGCACCACCGACAAAATCAGAGCGATCGGGATAGTTTTCTGCGGGTTTTGTACTTCGCTGGCCACCGAAATAATCGGCGTCAGCCCCAGATACGCGAAGATGATGCCACCGGCAGAAATTGCCGCTTCCACTCCGGCCGAACCAAATGGCGCAAAGCCCTGGCTGTGCAAGTTTTCAGGTTTGAAGAATGTGAACAACACCACGATCACCAGTACCGGCACAATGAACTTGAGGATGCTGATCAGGTTATTGGATTTAGCAAAGGTTTTGACACTGTAGTAATTCAGCACAAAGAAAATACACAGCAAGATGAATTGCGCCACCCAACCGATCATTGTGGGGTCACCGGAACCAGGCTTACTTAGCGACGGGAACCAGGCCGCAGCATATTGCCGGGCGGCAACGATCTCTATCGAGATCAGGCTGGAAAATGCAATCAGGGTGATAAACCCCAACAAATACCCCATCAGTTCCCCGTGGGAAAATACCGGATAACGAATGATGCCACCGGCGCGAGGAAGTGCGGCACCCAGTTCGCAATAAACAATGCCGAGTAACAGCACGGCCACGCCGCCAATCAACCACGAATAGATCCCTGCCGGCCCCGCGATGGAAGCAACATGACTGGCGGCGAACAACCATCCGGAACCAAAAATTGCACCCAAACCGATAAACGTCAGATCGGTAAGGGTCAGCTGCTTTTTAAATTTGCCCTGTGTTGTCATGGTAGTACCTTTCCAATGATTTATTGACCGGCAGGCGAATGGAGGGCTGCGCGAGTGTATTCACCGTTAACTAAGCGCAGCAGATTCAGCGGGTTGCTGTCCTGCAATGCTGGCGGTAACAGTGCGGCCGGGTAGTTTTGCAGGCAGACCGGGCGCAAAAAACGCTCGATTGCCAGGGTTCCGACCGAGGTACCACGCGCATCGCTGGTCGCCGGATAGGGGCCGCCGTGCACCATGGCTTCACAGACTTCCACACCGGTTGGGTAGCCGTTAAACAACACTCGCCCCGCTTTACGGGTGAGTAATTGCGCCAGTGAACTCGCCTCAGCCAGGTCTTCTTCATCGGCCAATAACGTGGCGGTCAGTTGCCCTTGCAGGTTATCCAGCGCGGCAAGCAACTGCTGCCGGTCGGCAACTTCCACCACGATGGCCACCGGGCCAAAGACTTCTTGCTGCAACAAAGGGTCGGCGTTGAGAAGCAAATTGCTTTCGGCCTGATACAACTGAGCGACCGCCAGATGGGCTTGTTCTTCCCGGCTCCCTGCCAAATGCCGAAGCTGCGGATGCCTTTCTAATGCTTGCAAACCACTCAGATAATGGTCGCGGGTACCGGCATTCAACATTGGTTGTGGTGAGCAAGCACTAACATGGTTTTGCAAATCGGCGATCAACTGGCTGAAGGCCGCGCTGCGCTGGCCAATAATTAGCCCAGGCTTAGTGCAGAACTGGCCGCAGCCCAGCGTGAAAGAGGCAACCAACTCCTGGGCTATCTGTTTGCCACGCTGAGCCAGCGCTTGTGGCATAACCACCACGGGGTTGATGCTCGACATTTCGGCAAACACCGGAATCGGTTGTGGGCGCTGCATCGCTAAATCAAATAATGCCCTGCCACCTTGCAATGAACCGGTAAAACCCACCGCCTGGATTGCCGGGTGTTTCACTAAGTCTGCGCCGATACTGCCGCCGAATACCATGTTGAAAACGCCCGCTGGCATCTGCTGTTTTTGCACTGCACGCTCAACCGCTTGCGCGGTCAACTCAGCGGTGATCATATGGCCGCTATGTGCCTTGAACACCACTGGGCAACCAGCAGCCAACGCAGCAGCGGTATCGCCACCGGCGGTAGAAAACGCCAGCGGGAAGTTGCTGGCACCAAACACTGCAACTGGGCCAAGTGCAATGCGGTACTGCCGTAAATCAGGTCGCGGCAACGGAGTTCGGTTTGGTAATGCGCAATCAATCCTTGCCGCGTGCACGCGGCCACTGCGCAACAGTTCGGCAAACAAACGCATCTGCCCGCTGGTTCTGCCGCGCTCACCGTTCAGACGAGCGAGAGGCAAAGCGGTTTCCTGTGCGGCAAAAGCAAAAAAGTCTTCTCCCAACGCATCCAGCTCATCGGCGATAGCCGCCAGAAAATCAGCGCGCTGCTCGGCACTGGTTTGTGAATAAATATTGAATGCCTGGGCAGCAGCTTGTGCTGCGGCATCCACCTCTGCCGGGCTGGCTTGATAAAAACGATAACCAGTTGGTTGATTATTATCGGCCCGCAGGCTGATGAGTTCGGCGTCACCACTGGCTATCCGCTGCCCGCCAATAAACTGTTTACCGCTAAGGTTGTAAGTGCTGTGAGTCGGCATCGGTTTCCCCTGTTCGATTGCCCGATAAAGCCCGGTGAAATGCCGGGCCGTCATGGAGGATTACAGGCCGACGTCAGGCAGCGTCGGACGGTTAGCCAGAGCGGCGTCGATAATTGCCGTCACCTCTTGCAGAGTTTCACCCTGCAATGCCAAACGTGGTGGACGGGTCACCGCGCTGCCACGGCCCACGCGCTCTTCGCACAGTTTGATACACTGCACCAGGTCCGGACGGGCATCCAAATGCAGCAACGGCATAAACCAGCTATACAGTGCCAGGGCTTCTTCGAAGCGTTTTTGCTTCGCCAGGCGGAACAAGGTTTCCCCTTCGCGTGGGAAAGCATTCGACATTCCAGAGATCCACCCTTCTGCACCCACGGCAAGGCTTTCCAGTACCACATCGTCCAGCCCGGCGAATAGCACGAAGCGGTCACCTACCGCATTGCGTAAATCGATAAAGCGGCGGGTATCGCCAGAGGAGTCTTTGAAACAGACGATGTTGTCGCAATCGACCAGCGTGGTCAGGATGTCTGGCGTGACATCGTTTTTATAAATTGGCGGGTTGTTGTAAACCATGATTGGCAGGTTGGTGGCACTGGCTACACTGCGGAAATGTGCTGCGGTTTCGTGTGGTTTGGATGAATAAACCAGTGCTGGCATCACCATGACGCCGTCGACACCAGCTTTTTCTGCTTCACGCGCCATATTCTGTGCAAAGGCAGTGGTGAATTCGGCAATCCCTGCAATAACAGGCACTTTGCCTTGTGCGGCGTCTTTCGCCACCTCGATCACTGCCAGTTTTTCCTGCATCGTCATGGAGGTGTTCTCACCCACAGTGCCGCAAACCACCAGGCCAGACACACCGTCTTTGACCAGGTTTTTAATCACCGCATGGGTGGCATCAAGATCCAGAGAATAATCGTTACGAAATTGAGTACTGACCGCAGGGAACACACCGCTCCAGTTAATCGCTTTATGGCTCATCGTGTTTGTCCTTTCGCCTGAATTGTTAATTGATGGTTAATATTTGGTGAAATTCGAGAACAGATTGACCTGATTTCTCAGTAGCGGCTTGACGGTTTTCACCGAATGCGAGGACGAAATTGGCACAATGCTAGCGGGCTGCGCGCAGCAAAAGCACTGACGCAGCCACATCATAAAAGTAATAACTTCAGGGGATTAGGGAACTAACGTGGCACGAAAATCGCGAGGGGTGGAGCCGGTCATGGCTTTAAACTGGCGGCTGAAGGCGCTGTGATCGGTATAACCGCACTGGATAGCGATATCGGTAATCGGCAGATCGCTGGCTAACAGTTCGGTGGCCTTCTCCAGCCGGACTTTGTGGATCATCTGGCGCGGCGTCAGGTGGAAAATACGTTTGCAGTAACGCTCAATTTGCGCAACCGAAAGACCGGTCAGCGCCCTTAACTCATCCATTGCGATTGGCCGGTCATAATGCTGGCGGATATAGACATCCAGTGCCGCCAGGCGTTGATAAGCCGGGTGATTGGCCTTCGCTTCCTGCAAGTCGTGTGAAATCCCGGCCATGCCGATAATCTTGCCCTGCCGGTCATACAGCGCCAGCTTTTGCGTCAGACACCAGCCGGTTTCACGGCCACTGTACAGGTGCATTTCAAGCTGATCCTGAATCTGCACACCGTGATGTAATACCCGAAGATCTTGCTCTGTATAGCCTGAACCTAACTGGGTCGGGAAAACATCTGCCGACGTTTTCCCTAACAATGGTGTCACCGTTTTAAAACCACAACGTTTGGCTAATGTGAGGTTCGCCAGCAAATAGCGCGCCTGCTTGTCTTTAATAAAGAACACCACATTGGGAATCGCGTTCAGCAGCGGGGCAATCAATGCCAGTGAATTCAACATACTACGTAACGAACTGGGGCGCTGCTGTGCCAGTCCATCACAGAGCAATTTGAGTTGATCGACAGCAAAGCACTCTTCCGCTTCTGGCTCAGGAAGACAGGGAGCCTGCGGAGGAGCCTTCAAACCAGGGATTAATTGCATCGCAATACCTTTTCCCGCGAGTGGTTGCAGTGGGTTATTTTTAACTCCATTGGATCAATATTAACTTTTCTTTAACTTATCAAGCGCGTTATAGCGAATATGCGGATTGCCACAAACTTTTGTTCTTTCAAGGGTGAGTTACGTGATGTGGGCTCAGGCCATTTTGCATTGTGCTGATTTCGGCATCGCCGTTGCCGAAAAAGGTCAAGCCGTGATGGCGGGATTCGGTCAGTCTTAATCTATTGGTAACATTTAATTAACCATTGAGAGACACCCATGACACCTGCATCCCCTTTCATCGCATTACGCGCGATTGACTCCCACACCGGTGGTGAACCTACCAGGTTGATTATCGATGGTTTTCCCGACCTGGGCCGTGGCAGCATGGCTGAGCGTAAAGCGCTTTTCGCTGAACATTATGATGACTGGCGTAGTGCTATCATTCTGGAACCGCGTGGCAACGATGTATTAGTGGGCGCGTTGCTCTGCCAGCCCTGCTCTCCACACGCCGCCGCCGGGGTGATCTTCTTCAATAATAGCGGCTATCTCGGCATGTGCGGCCACGGCACCATTGGGCTCATCACCTCTCTGGCGTATCTTGGTCACATTGCTGTGGGCGAACACCAGATTGAAACCCCGGTTGGCACGGTGAGCGCAACGTTGCATGAAGATGGCAGTGTAACTATCGAAAATGTCCCCGCTTATCGTTACCGCCAGCAAGTCGCCGTGTCTGTTGAAGGCTATGGCGAAGTTACCGGAGATATTGCCTGGGGGGGAAACTGGTTCTTCCTCATCAGCGACCATCACTTGAGCATCGCCACTAACAATATTGAAGCCCTAACCGCCTTCAGTTGGACGGTACGCCAGGCGCTAGAAAACGCGGGGATTTACGGGGAAGACGGCGGAGTTATCGATCATATTGAACTCTTCTGCGACGACGAACAGGCCGACAGCCGCAATTTTGTTTTATGCCCTGGCAAAGCGTATGACCGCTCGCCGTGTGGCACCGGAACCAGTGCCAAACTGGCTTGCCTGGCCGCAGATGGCAAATTATTACCAGGTGAAATCTGGCGCCAGGCCAGCGTGATCGGCAGTGAGTTCAGCGGTTATTACCAGCCCAATGCCGGAAACACAGTGACACCGTTTATTCGCGGGCAAGCTTTTGTCTGTGCCGATAGCCAATTGTTACTGGATGAACGCGACCCGTTTGCCTGGGGGATACGTTAATGGCGACCGCCGATGCGATTGTCATTGGCGCGGGTATTATCGGTACGGCCTGCGCATGGCAGTTAGCACAACAAGGGTTACGGGTGTTGCTGGTTGACGACCAACGCCCTGGCGCGACCGCTGCTGGCATGGGGCATTTGGTGTGTATGGATGACAACCCCGCTGAACTTGCGCTGAGTAGTTATTCGTTGAATTTGTGGCGCAGCGTGGTCGACCGTATGCCGGAAGACTGCGCCTGGCGCGACTGCGGTACCTTGTGGCTGGCAGAAAAGCCCGAAGAAATGGCGATTGCGGAAGTTAAACAGCAACGGATGGCCGCATTTGGCGTGAACAGTGAACTTCTGACCCCACAACAGGTGGCACAACTTGAACCGATGCTACGTGGCGGATTAGCCGGTGGTTTGCGCGTGCCGGGAGATGGCATTATTTACGCCCCGAATGCGGCCCGTTGGTTGGTTGACGATGCGGGGCAAGCCGTCCAGCGGATTTACGGTGAAGTCGTAGCACTGGAACAGCAGTCGGTGGTTTTGGCGAGTGGGCAGCGATTTAGCGCACCGGTTATCACCTTAGCCTGTGGTTTACAGGCCGACAAACTGCTGGCAACGCCGCTACTGCGAGCCAAAAAAGGCCAACTGGCGATCACCGACCGCTATCCACACACGGTAAAACACCAACTGGTGGATCTAGGTTATGGAGCCAGTGCGCATGCTTCCGACGGCACATCCGTGGCCTTTAACGTGCAGGCTCGCCCAACCGGCCAATTGCTGATTGGTTCCTCACGCCAGTTTGACACCCTCAACCCAGCCATCGACATGCCTTTGCTCGCCACCATGCTTAAACGCGCTACAGACTACCTGCCCGAGCTGGCAAAAATGAACATCAT
The DNA here is from genome assembly GCF_022134725.1 of Buttiauxella sp. S19-1. Classification (NCBI taxonomy): domain Bacteria; kingdom Pseudomonadati; phylum Pseudomonadota; class Gammaproteobacteria; order Enterobacterales; family Enterobacteriaceae; genus Buttiauxella; species Buttiauxella sp. S19-1. The sequence continues at coordinate 2,041 of NZ_JAHWLU010000026.1, read as the reverse complement.
CCGCTGCTGGGCGGGGTTTAGGGCAGCGTCGGCCGATGGCCTTCCCTTGCTTGGTCCCCATCCGGATTATTCATGGCTGTGGTTGGCGCTCGGACATGAAGGTCTTGGCGTCACCACGGCGATGGGCAGTGCGGCATTGATTGCCGCGCAAATCCAACAACAGCGCACCGCCATTGATGACACTCCTTATCTGGCTGCGCGTATGTTCGCCACAGACGAGTGCCTCTTATGAAACTGATCTCCTTAACCCTCGCCGGACAACCTTATCAGGTACCAGAAGGCATCACCGTGGCGGCAGCACTCAGCTTAAGCGGGCAAGATTACTGCCGAATTTCCGTCAGCCAGCAACCGCGAGCGGCTTTCTGTGGCATGGGTGTGTGTCAGGAATGCCGGGTCATCATTGATGGTGTGCAACGACTGGCCTGCCAAACTTTGTGCCAGCCCGAGATGAGAATCGAACGGAGTGGGAATAAATGAATAACCTGCAATGCGACGTGTTGATTATCGGCGCTGGCCCTGCCGGAATGGCCGCTGCGCTGGCGGCAGGTGAAAGCCAGCAACGAATCGTGATGCTTGATGATAATCCGCGTCCTGGCGGGCAAATCTGGCGCGATGGGCCTGAAGTCGAGTTACCCGCTCTCGCCCGCCAATATCGGCAAGCCATTGATGCGTTAGAACACTTTACCCTGCTCAGCGGCAGCAAAGTGGTGGCACAAAGCGCGCCACAGCAACTGTTGTACGAAAATGACAAAGGTTGCGGGACTATCGACTACCAACGGTTAATTTTATGCTGTGGCGCGCGCGAACTGTTACTGCCCTTCCCTGGCTGGACTTTACCGGGGGTGACAGGTGCCGGTGGCTTACAGGCACAAATCAAAAACGGCTTATCGTTGCGTGGCGAACGGGTGGTGATAGCCGGAAGCGGGCCGTTGCTACTGGCGGTTGCCGACAGCGTCAGTAAAGCGGGCGGTAAAGTCACGTTGCTGGCCGAACAAGCCGCGATGAGCAGACTCGTCACATTCGCCAAAGGGCTGTGGCAGTGGCCTGCGAAAGTGCGGCAGTCATTAGGTTTAATTAACCGATGCTATCGCCCAAACAGTTATGTGCTGGAAGCGCAAGGCCAGCAGCGGCTTGCCGCCGTTCGTGTCCAACAAGGTGGACAAATTCGAACCATAGCTTGTGATCGTTTAGCCTGCGGGTTTGGGCTGGTAGCCAATATCGAATTAGCCATGTTGTTGGGTTGCCGGATAGAAAATGCAGCCATTTCCGTTGATGAATGGCAGCAAACCAGTATTGCCAACCTGTATGCGGCTGGTGAATGCACCGGTGTGGGTGGAAGTGAACTCGCTTTGGTGGAAGGCGCAATTGCCGGATATGCTGCCAGTGGTAATACAGCGGCTGCGCAAGCATTGCTGGCAAAACGCAGCAAATGGCAACGTTTTGCCACCGCAGTCAGCCAAACCTTTTTGCTAAATCAGGCACTTAAAACTCTGGGTGCCGCAGACACTTTTTTGTGCCGCTGTGAAGATGTGACGCTGGGGCAAATCAATACCCAGGCCGGTTGGACTGCCTGCAAACTCAATAGCCGCTGTGGGATGGGAGCGTGCCAGGGGAAAATCTGCGTCACCGCCGCCCGTTACCTGCTTGACTGGCCGATACCGCAGCCGAGAGTGCCGTTAACACCAGTGCGGCTTGAAACACTGGCGGTACTCACTCCCCGGCAGGCTGATGATGTTGAATAATTGAATGTTTCATTTCCCTGTCCGGAAAACTGGAACGTTATTCAGGGGGCTCAATATCCACCCCCTATTTTTCTATTTTAAAAATACGACCAATACCCTTTTATGGTTATTCTGGTTATAGGTTATTAATAAAGCAGCGTACAAAAAACAAACTTTAAGTTAAATGCGAATGTAAAGAAATGAAAAGCCCTTCTTTTTCACAGCGAATGAGACTCTTTCCTATTTGGGTTTTCAATGAATGATGATATTTATTAAGACCAGTTGGTAAAAACAATAACCAATAAAAATCAATGTGATAG
>NZ_JAHWLU010000025.1:0-49251 GCF_022134725.1 Buttiauxella sp. S19-1 | reverse complement strand
CCGCTGGAGTGAATCAGGCGCAACAGCGCAAGCCCCGTGGTGCTTTTCCCCGAACCGGATTCCCCAACCAGACCGATGCTTTCACCCGCGCGCAGCGCAAAGCTCAGATTTTTAATCCCATAGTGGTGGCCGACGGTTTTCCTGAGTAGCCCACGGCGAATCGGGAAGGCAACCTGTAAATCACGAACCGTTAATAGTGGCGTGCTGGTTTCATCGACGGGTCGCGGGTTTCCCCCTGGTTCTGCGGCTAGCAATTGTTGGGTGTAAGGATGCTGCGGTGAGGCTAACAATCTCATCGTCGAGTTTTGCTCAACACATTTTCCGTTACGCATTACGGCGACGTTATCCGCCAGCTTTTTGACGATATTCAGATTATGGGTGATGAACAGCAGTCCCATATTCAGCTCTTGCTTGAGCTCTTTCAGTAATTGCAGAATTTGAGCCTGCACCGTGACATCCAGCGCCGTTGTCGGTTCGTCGGCAATCAGCAATTCCGGGCGGGTTAACAACGCCATGGCAATCATCACGCGCTGGCGTTCTCCGCCGGAAAGCTGGTGGGGGAAATCGGATAAACGGTTTGCCGCGTTACGAATCCCTACTCTATCCAGGCAGGTCAGCATTTCCGCGCGAGCGGCTTCACGGCGCATGCCACGATGCAGCGATAACACTTCATATAGCTGCTTTTCAATATTGTGAAGTGGATTGAGCGAAACCATTGGTTCCTGAAAAATCATGGCGATTTTATTGCCACGCACACCGCGAAGTGTGCGTTCAGGTGCGTGGAGTAGCTCCTGACCCTTAAAGAAAATCTCACCCGCAGGGTAGACAACCGGAGGGGCTGGCAATAAACGCAGCACCGATAACGCGGTAACGCTTTTTCCGGAACCCGATTCCCCAACTAGCGCCAGCGTTTCACCGGCATTCACCTCAAGGGATAAATCGTCCACCACTTGCCGGACGGTATCGCCGCTACGGAAAGCGACAGACAGATGACTGATGGAAAGCAGCGGGGTTGTCATATCAGTACACCTTGCTCGGGTCGAAGGCGTCGCGCACTGCTTCACCGATAAAAATAAGGAGTGTCAGCAAGATGGCCAACGAGAGGAATGCAGTGATGCCAAGCCACGGAGCCTGAAGATTATTTTTCCCCTGCAACAACAGCTCACCGAGTGACGGTGAGCCAAGCGGTAAACCAAAGCCGAGGAAATCCAGTGAGGTGAGGGTGGTAATCGAACCGCACAGAATAAATGGCAGGAATGTCAGCGTGGCGACCATGGCGTTTGGCAACATATGGCGCGTGATTATCGACCAGTCACTCACACCCATCGCCTGAGCGGCACGAATGTAATCAAAGTTTCGGGTCCTTAAAAATTCAGCGCGCACCACGCCGACCAGACTCATCCAGCCAAACAGTACGGTAATGCCGAGTAGCCACCAGAAATTCGGCTGGATAACGCTTGAAAGCAGGATTATCAGAAATAGCGTCGGCATGCCTGACCAAACCTCGATAAACCGCTGGCCCCACAAATCCACACGCCCGCCGTAATAGCCCTGAACCGCACCGGCAAGTATCCCAATGACACTGGAAAACAGTGTCAGCATCAGCCCGAACAGGATAGAAATGCGGGTGCCGTAGAGGATCCGCGCCAGCACATCTCCGCCGTTGGCATCCGTCCCCAGCCAGTTTTGGCTACTCGGTGGTGAAGGAAAGGGGACAGAAGTGGCAAAGTTAATCGCATTGTAGCCAAAGCGGATCGGTGCCCACAGCACCCACCCTTTTTGACTCAGCTGCTGCGTAAGCCACGGATCCTGATAATCGGCAGGTGTTGCCAGAGGGCCGCCGAAATCGCTTTCGCTGTAGCTGGCGATAAACGGGAAATAAAGCCGTTCCTGATAATGCACAATCAACGGGCGATCGTTGGCTATCAGTTCGGAACCTAACGTGAGCAAAAAGAGAAACGTGAAAATCCACAGTGACCAATAGCCGCGCTTATTTTGCCGAAACCGTGCCCAGCGGGCTTGATTGACAGGACTTAAATGGCTCATCCACGGCCCTCGAAATCAATACGCGGATCAACCAGCGTGTAAGTGATATCGCTCAGAATATTGAGCAGCAAACCTATTAAGGTAAAAATGTATAAGGTGCCAAACATCACCGGGTAGTCGCGGGAAATGGTGGAGTCATAGCCCAATAAACCCAGCCCGTTTAGTGAGAACATCACTTCGATAAGCAGCGAGCCGGTAAAAAACATACTGATGAACGTGGCAGGAAAACCTGCAATCACCAGCAGCATCGCGTTGCGGAACACATGGCGGTAGAGAATTTTACTTTCATCCAACCCTTTGGCTCGTGCAGTGACCACATACTGCTTGCGAATTTCATCAAGGAACGAGTTTTTCGTCAGCATCGTCAAGGTCGCAAAGCCACCCACCACTGTTGCCAATACTGGTAATGTGATGTGCCAGAGATAATCAATGATTTTGCCATACCACGGCAGGGTATCGAAATTTGTCGATACCAGGCCACGCAGTGGGAACCAATCCAGGTAACTCCCACCAGCAAACAAAACAATCAGCAAGATAGCGAACAGGAATGCAGGGATGGCGTAACCAATAATAATTAATGTACTGCTCCAGATATCAAAACTGCTGCCGTTGCTAACGGCTTTGCGGATCCCCAGTGGGATCGACACCATGTAGATAATTAAGGTGCTCCACAAACCAATCGAGATAGAAACCGGCAAGCTTTCTTTGATCAGATGCAGAACCGAAGCGCTGCGGAACAGACTGTCGCCGAAGTCAAAACGCAGATAATCGCCGAGCATTTTGAAGTAGCGTTCATGAATCGGTTTATCGAAACCGTAGCGGTGAGTGATTTCAGCAATCACTTCCGGGTCGAGGCCACGCGCGCCACGGTACTGGCTGTCGCCAACGTTACCCACACCGACACGAGCATGACCGCTCCCCATGTTATCCGTCGTCAAACCCGGGACTCCTGCGTCGCGGCCAAATTGAATCGCTGCAATAGCCTGATCCACTGGGCCACCAGGTGCAATCTGTACGATGAAAAAATTGATGGTGATAATCGCCCACAGTGTCGGGATTATCAGCAGCAAGCGACGTAACAGATAACTTCCCATGGGTTCCCTTAACGCCGGTTTTCTGGTAATTGAGCGGCTTTATTGACGTCATACCACCAGGTGTCAAAGCCGGTTGTGTATAACGGATGGATGGCAGGTTTGGAGAGTTTTCCCCACCAGGCGAAGCGGTCTGCTGCCATGTACCACATCGGAATCATGTAATTATTCCATGTCAACACACGATCCAGTGCACGCCCCAATGGCAGCAGTTTTTGTTTGTCACCTTGATGCGCCACAATTTGAGAGACCAGTTTATCGACTACCGGGCTTTTTACTCCCGGCGCATTGTAAGAGGAGTCGATGTATTCTGAGGCCCATGAAATTTGCACATCCGCACTAGGGTAAGGCATGGCGCTGTAAACCCTCGGCATCATGTCGTAGTCACGGCTGCGCAGGCGATTGGTGAGCTGCGAGTTATCCACCTGACGCACCTCCATTGTGATCCCCAGGCGTTGTAAATTATGCTGGAACGGTAAAACCCACTGGGTGTTGCCGGTGGTGCCAATCAACAACTCGAAGCTAAACGGTTTCCCGGTTTTCATATTGATGAGCTTCTGGTCTTTGAGTTCCCACCCAGCATCTTTCAACAAGTTCAGCGCTTTGAGCAGGTTGTCACGGTCAAAGCCATCACCGCGGGATTTTGGCGGGTTGTAGATAGTGGTAAACACCTCTGGCGGTAAGTCATCTTTCATGGGGGCCAGGATCGTCAATTCATCGGCATTCGGGTAATCCCGCGCGGCATATTCTGTGTTCTGGAAATAACTATTCGCCCGATTGTAGGCCCCATAAAACAGCGCTTTATTCATCCATTCAAAATCGAACGCCAGGCCAATCGCTTCGCGGACTTTTCGGTCTTCGAAGATCGGGCGCTGGATATTAAATGCCAGCCAGCGTGTGTCCTGAGCGGCATCGTTGGGCCGCTCTTCTTTTATAATGAAATGATTCGCAAAGTTCTTTCCGGTATAGCGTGTCGCCCAATTCTTTGCGCTTGCTTCGATGTGAAAATCGTAGGCTCCGGCCTTAAAAGCTTCAAAAGCGACATTATCATCAAGGTAATAGTCGTAACGGATGGAGTCGAAATTCCAGCGGCCACGGTTTACCGGTAAATTGGCAGCCCAATAGTCTCTGACGCGGGAGTAGGTAATATATTGCCCCATGCGCCATGCCGTTATTTTATAAGGGCCACTGGCCAGCGGAGGAGCAGAAAGCGGGTCGCTGAGCTTATGATCTTTCCAGAATTTTTCAGGGAACACCGGGAGCGAGAATAGCCCCAGCATCCGTTCTTTACTGGGGTCCGCCAGCTCGATGCGCACCGTGAGTGGCGCGATGGCTTTAACTTTTGCACCCTTATAAATCAGGCGAAACTGCGGCACACCTTCAGTCATGAATTTATTGAAAGTGAAAGCGACATCGCTGGCTTTGATGGGCGTCCCATCATGAAAACGTGCGCGGGGATTAATTTCAATTTCAGCCCAGGCAAAATTGCTGGGATAGCGCGCCATTTCACCGATTAACGGGTAATAACTGCCAGGCTCATCATCTGAGGTGGTAAAAAGCGTGTCATACAAGGATTCGGTACGCACGCCAGGATTGCCGCGTAGCGCATAACGGTTGAAGTTATCAAAGGTGCCAATCGCCGACAGTGTGATGTTTCCGCCCTTTGGGGCTGCGGGGTTGACGTAATCAAACTGCGTGAAGTTAATGGCGTACTTAGGTTCACCTAACACGGCGAAGGAATAGCTTTCCTTGATGTTTTCAGCCTGGCTTGAGGTCGCAATCAGGCAAAGGCTTAGCAAAGCAAAGGCGCGGGCAAACATCTATGGGCCTATCCTTGTCAGAGCGGAGATATTACCTCATTATTTTATCCCAAAATAATATCAATTCTCAGGTAACACGCCACCGCATAATAACTTCATGATGATGAATCATAAGTTATACCCGTCAGACTTCAAGCTGCATCTGTGCTGTCCTTTCTTATGTAAGCTCTTGGTACTCTTTTTGCTGGCCTTCCCATTCCTGCAATTGCTCAAAGGTGAGAGGGCGGGAGAAGTAGTAACCCTGTAAGTAATTCACCCCCTGGTCAATCAACCATTTGGCTTGCTCACGGGTTTCAACCCCTTCGGCGACGGTGGTCATACTGAGTTTACGTGCCAGAGTAAGCACGGCGTCGAGCACCGGAGAGGTGACGGTTTCAAAGCCGATCGAGTTAACAAAGCCACGATCAATCTTGAGATAGTCCAGTTTAAAGCGTTCGAGATAGATTAGTGCGCTGTGTCCTGTTCCAAAATCATCGACAGCAATTTCATATCCCTGCTCGTGCATCCAGGTAAACAGGCAACTGGCTTCATTTTCTTTAACCATATCGCGTTCGGTGATTTCAAAAATCAACTGGAAGTGATGAGGGGGCATCGAGGCGGCAAAAGCTTGAATATCTTCTTTGAAGGTTGGCGAGTGCAAATGGCTGGGCGCGAGATTGATACCAAGTCGTGCACCGGGCGGTAAAACATGCTGGAGTTTTTTGGCATCCCGCGCGATCAGTTCAAACAAGTGGCGGGTGAGGGGAACAATCAATTGCTGGGCTTCTGCAAAGGCGATAAATGCATCTGGAGGAATGGGGCCGGCAATAGGATGGTTCCAGCGCATCAACACTTCAACCCCGGACATCTTAAGCTCTTTGGCATTCACGACGGGTTGATACACCACAGAGAATTGCCCGCGTTTAATGCCGGTCAGAATCTCTTTTCCTGAACGTAGGCGCACAGTAAGCAACCAGGCACATAACGCACTGCTCAGTATGCCGAAAACTAAACCTGTAAGAATGGATATTTGAATGTCTTCAGCAGGCCAGGTTTCACCATATAGCGCTAATTTGATGGGGTAATTCTGAAGAGTAATGATGCGTGTAGGGTGCGTTGGCAACTCTGACACATTCATTACGTTGTTGGATTGCGTGGTTAGTGCTTTATTGCCGACGATAATCGCCATCGAAACCAAATCGCTTTGACGAGTGCTGAATAATAAATAAGGCGTGAGGTCAACATTCAGAGTAGCGAAAACGCCGCGGCCAGCAATCACCGGGTTTTTAAACCATGCGGTAACTGTCGGTTTGCCGGGCATCATTGGCGTGCCGTGCAGGATATCAATATCGACGCTTTGATTAAGATCGATGTCAGGGACGATTTGGTGCATATCCATCAGCATGCTGCCCGTTGCGGAAGAGCAGTAAGCTTCACCATTTCGCACTAACACAAAGGCGCGGACGTTGGCGTTAAAGGCGGCTCGCGAGGTGAGTTCACCCGCAACTTGATGGCAATCAGAAAGCGTTAACGGCTGGATACTGCTGGTGGTGGACTGAAGTTCATTGAAAAAGCGGCTTAGATAGTCACGTATATCTTGCGTCAGCATGTCATAACTGGCTTCACGCTTACTGTGTAGCGTGAGGCTGGTTATTCCACCAATCAATAGCGCAGCAAGGATACCCGCCAAAATACTGAAGGCGGCAATTTGCCGGATAGAGGTAAAGTAGCGTGAAAATATATTCTTCGAAAACATGGATAACGGGTTCCTGCAAGCGCAAGAGACTTATGGTTTATTTGCGTTTTTTTGGACTATAACGCAAAAACTGCCATTGCGTCATAAAGTTTCTAACGGAAATTATGATCATTTTGGAATCGTTTACTGTTAGAACTTACTGAATTTCAGACAATAAAAAACGCTGCCTGGGCAGCGCTTCTTGTCTCGTCGAATTGTTTTCTTGCAAACAGCCAAGGGATTAACTGTCTGCAAGAACCGCATCAACTGCGGCTCAGTACGCGTCGGGCTTCGTTATAACGCTTCTTCCAGTACGGTTCGTCCATGCTTGAAATCGTCACACCACTGCTGGTGGAAGCATGTACAAACTGATTGTTGCCGATATAAATACCAACATGTCGACCGGTCGAACCTGCACGGAACAGAACTAAATCACCAGTACGTAATTTATTACGTGAAATCGATTTACCTGAGTCCTGTTGTTCAGAAGTTGAACGAGGCAACTCTAAACCAAATTGTTCGCGGAATGTGCGTTGTACAAATGCTGAACAATCAATACCGCTTTTATTGCTGCCGCCAAGACGATAACGAACGCCTTTCCAGCTTGCATATTGATCCATGAGACGTGTTTTCACATCTACATTACGGACCATCTCTTCGAATTCATCCTGAGAAGCTTGCAGTAAAAAACCATCTTTATTGCCGACTGCATGCGTCTCAGAATGCATATTTGCGGTGTTTGTCGAACTACATGCTGACAGCATTACTGCCACAGCAATTGCGGGAATCGCCCGCAAGATATATCTCAAAATAGGCTGAGATTTGACCATTATGTTTGTTATCCCTTGAAGTCCTTAACGATAAATATCGTTATGCAAAATGCCAACGTGACGAGACTAATTACCTGAACGCCATGAAACAATTGCTTATACGCAAAACTGTGGCATGACGCACAAATTTATTCACACTGAGAATGATTTGGCTTTAAGCACAAAACGTATCCGAGGGTACCCTATCAACACAGACGTGGCGAGTGGTTTTCACTGATTTTTTATAAGAAATTGTGATGTTAATAAACGATAAAGAATATTGCTCATTTGTTAATCATGATTGGTGTTTATATGTGCAATCACTTCATTTTTGTGGGGAAATGTAAAGGTTAAATATTAGCCTTTTTTGATGGCGAGATGAAAAATCATCAGAGTTCATTCCATTCTCTGATGATTGGGATTCATTCGTGTTTTTCAGATGTTAATTATTTGTATTGGAGCGTTCCGGTAAATAGCGATCCAACAGACTAATTAACCCGTCGCTTATTGGGGTTAATAGCACCCATGGCAAACAAACAAGCGCAATAGAGAGCGAGCCTACGAAGATATCAGTAAACCAATGTGCGCCAATCATCATGCGTGGCATCATGAAAATCAGGAAAATAATAACGGCAATACCAAACGCTTTTTTGCCGAAATAGCGCAGCATGAAGCCAGTGAAAATCAGCAACATTAACCCGTGATCGCCAGGGAAACTGTCTTTGGAAGCATCCTTCGTCGGGAAATGCAGCAATTCACTGACGCGATAAATATCGGTGAAATACAGCGAAGGGCTGACGTGAGATTCCGGAATCAAATGGCCGAGCTGATTAATAATCACTGCGCAAAATAGCATCACAATCCCCATGATGAACATGCGGCGGCGACCGGTGGCTGATTCTTTACGCCAGAAGCTGAAAAACAGTGAACCCATCGCTAATAACGAAATACCATCAAACACCCGATTATTGGTCACAGCAACAAGTAACAAAAAGGTATGGCTCTTAACCAGCGCCTGGTTAAAGAAATGGAAAATGTTTGAATCGATTACGAACCAATAGCCGTGGCCTGGGGGTAGATACCAACTAAAAAAGAGGGCTAAACCCAGCGCGTTCAGCGCCAGGATTGCCGATAATCGAAGATTTTTCATACAATATCACGAGGCATTTTAACAAAGGGCGAAAGGGTAGACTTACAAACTTAAACGTAACTTCAACAGGGAAGTTTGCAGTGCGTTCCAGTCAACTTCACCGCTATGAATTAACTCGATGCGGCTGTCCGGTGGTGCGACATTTTGCGTTTCAATATGGAAATCAAGTCCCTGGCGGTTAATGCGCACCAGACCTTCCGCAATTCGCAGCACACCTTTCACGCGGTCGACGGGGGCAAGTCTGGCCCATTCCAGAATCCCGACAGTGTCAAAAAGTGTATCGGCATCAAAAATCCAACCGCAACCAACATAACCCTGGCCACTATTAATGCTGCGTCGCCAGCGTTGATGCTCCGGCAGGCTTAACGCGGCAAGCCCCTTTGATGCGGCGTGGCTGTGGCTGTGTTCAGGGCTGGAAGGAAGCTCGCGGAGATTTATACGTGGTCTATCGAGAAGACGGATGTCGATGTTGCCGTTACTCGCTGCAATAATTTCACGCCCCGCAGCTTCGCGCTGTTGCCATTCGGCCAATGCATTGCGGCTTTCATCGCAGGCCCGGTCTTCTTTATTGGCAATAATAATATCGGCGGCAGCCAGTTGATCGCGGAAGTTATCATTATTAATTGCGCGTTCATCAAGCAATTGGCGAGGATCCAGCAAGCAGAGCGTGGCGTTGAGCTCTATCCACGGTTGGTAAACTTCAGCGGTCAGCATATCAAGGATTTGTTTGGGATGCCCGAGGCCGGTTGGTTCAATCAGCAAACGGTCGGGTTTACCCTGGCGTAGCAACGTGTTCAGGCCAACTTGCATTGGCAAACCATTCACGCAACACATACAACCGCCGGGGATTTCTTTCAACAATGCGCCACTGTCAGCTAACAATGCACCATCGATGCCGACTTCGCCAAATTCGTTCACCAGCACAGCCCATTTTTCATGCTCAGGTTTATTGGCCAGCAAATGCAGAATGGTGGTGGTTTTACCGCTACCGAGAAAGCCGGTAATAAGGTTGGTTTTAGTCACAGGTGCTCCGGACAGGTTTAGTAAACCTTACGTGATTGAATGATCACAATCCTGAACAATATTGATGAAAAAAGGAAGACTGAACGCGCCTCGCTTCCTTGTTCAGCGCGTTTAAGGGCATAGATCGTTAAATTAATCGACCAGTTTTGCGACTGCTTCGCGCGCGCCGAGGTTGCATAATTCGCTCCACGCAATTTGGATACGGGCAACAAATTGTTCATCAACAGGCAGGTCGCTACCAAAGATTTCATGCAGGTTGAGCAGGGCGAGTACCCGTTCTTCAGTAGTGCTGCTTTCAACCAGCATTTTTATTTTTCCGGCCAGCGGATCACGAATATCAATCTCATTGCCAGCGTCATCAGTGCCGCTGACATAACGCATCCAGCCTGCAATGCCCAGTGCAAGACAAGGCCATTCATCACCTTGCTGGAGATGCCAGCGCACACTTTCCAGCATACGTTGCGGCAGTTTCTGGCTACCGTCCATCGCGATTTGCCACGTGCGATGTTTCAGCGCCGGGTTTTCGAAACGGTCGAGTAACTTATGTGCATACTGCTGCAAATCGACACCAGTCACGCGCAGTGTCGGCGCTTGTTCCTGCATCATTAAGCGATGCGCAGCCAGGCGGAAATTGTTATCAGCCATACAATCATTGACGTGCTGATAGCCCGCCAGATAGCCGAGATACGCGAGGAAAGAGTGGCTGCCGTTAAGCATGCGCAGCTTCATTTGTTCCCATGGCATCACGTCGTCGACCATCTCAACACCCACTTCTTCCCATGCCGGGCGGCCAGCGACAAAGTTATCTTCAATCACCCACTGGATAAACGGTTCGCCTGAAATCGCACACGGATCTTCTACGCCTAAGGCATCGGTGATTTCTTGCAGTGATTCCGGCGTTGCCGCAGGGACAATTCTGTCGACCATGGTGCTTGGGAAGGTCACGTGCTCACGGATCCAGTCGGCTAACTCCTGGCTGCGCGTTTCTGCCATGCCAATCACCGCGTTGCGAACGACATGGCCGTTGTCGGGAATGTTGTCGCAGGAAAGTACGGTAAAGGGACACAACCCGCGCTCGCGACGGCGATTAAGTGCTTCCACCAGAATGCCTGGTGCAGAATGGGGCTCGGCAGGATTTTGCAAATCGTGAATAATTCGTTCGTTACTATTGTCGAGTTTTCCGGTCGCCGGGTCGATGCAATAACCCTTTTCAGTCACAGTCAGGGAAACAATCGCCACCTGCGGTTCGCAGAACTTCTCAATGATTGCATCAAGGCCATCAAGTTTTGCGTTCAGGCACTCATTCACCGCACCAATAATAATTGCCTGGTTACCGTCACGGCCTTTTTCCAGCACGGTATATAAATGATCCTGGGCCCGCAGCGCGCTCATCAGTTTGTCGCCACTGAACAAGCTAATTTCACAAATGCCCCAATCGCCCGCCAATTTATTGAGTACCCGATCGGTTAACAGCGCCTGATGTGCACGATGAAATGCGCCAAAACCAAAATGGACGATGCGGGTTTTTAACGCTTTGCGATCATAGCGTGGCTGCTGAACGCTGGCGGGGAGCGTGACCGAAGCAATTGTATTCATAATTGTAAATCCTGATTAACGAATTAGTAACATTGCGCAGTCTAAAGTTATATGACAACAAATTAAATTGGTGTGCTGGCTTTATCCCTTTAATGTGAGCTGGATCAACCAATATCACCGCAAAAATTGACCGAAAAGAAGAATCCGGTATGGTAGTAGTCAATACAGCATTTATAATTGGTATGACAACTTAACTGAGGAACTGTCGATGGAACAAACATGGCGTTGGTATGGCCCAAAAGACCCGGTATCTCTGGATGATGTGCGTCAAGCGGGCGCGACCGGTGTCGTTACTGCTCTGCATCACATCCCAAATGGCGAAGTGTGGCCGGTTGCTGACATTAAAGAGCGTCAAGCCGTGTTGGCAGCGAAAGGGCTGACCTGGTCTGTAGTAGAAAGTATCCCGGTGCACGAAGAAATTAAAACTCACTCCGGTGACTACGATAAGCATATCGCAAACTACCAACAAAGCATTCGTAACCTGGCAGAATGTGGCATCGACACCGTGTGCTACAACTTCATGCCAATTCTGGACTGGACGCGCACCGACCTGGAATATGAATTGCCAGATGGCTCAAAAGCCCTGCGTTTTGACCAGATTGCCTTTGCGGCATTTGAGCTGCACATCCTGAAGCGCAAAGGCGCTGAAGCGGATTACAGCGAAGAAGAGCAGCGTCAGGCGCTGGACTACTTCAACAATATGTCTGATGCCGAAAAAGAAAAACTGACCCGCAATATCATTGCCGGTTTACCCGGTGCGGAAGAGGGTTACACCCTGGACCAATTCCGTGCGCGTCTGGCGGAATATGACGGCATCAGCAAAGATCAATTACGCGAAAACATGGCGTACTTCCTGCGTGCGATTGTTGCCGTAGCAGAAGAAGTTGGCGTGCGTCTGGCAGTTCACCCGGACGATCCACCGCGTCCAATTCTCGGCCTGCCGCGTATCGTTTCTACCATTGAAGATATGCAGTGGCTGAAAGAAACCGTCAACAGCATTTATAACGGCTTCACCATGTGTACCGGTTCTTATGGCGTTCGCGCTGATAACGACCTGGTGCGGATGATTGAAACCTTCGGCGATCGCATTCACTTCACCCATCTGCGCGCAACTTGCCGCGAAGATAACCCGAAAACCTTCCATGAAGGCGCGCACCTGCAAGGTGATGTGAACATGGTTGCGGTGGTGAAAGCGATTCTGACTGAAGAACAGCGTCGTAAAAATGCCGGTGATGTGCGTCCGATCCCAATGCGTCCGGATCACGGCCACCAGATGCTTGACGACCTGCACAAGAAAACCAACCCTGGTTATTCAGCAATTGGCCGCCTGAAAGGTCTGGCTGAAGTACGCGGTGTGGAACTGGCTCTGAAACAGACCCTGTTCCCGGACTTGCTGAAGTAAGCTAAAAATTCCCTGATTGTCTCCTTCTCCTTCAGGGGGAAGGTCGGGATGAGGGGGTTTTACAGACATAAAAAAACGCGCCAATTGGCGCGTTTTTGCATTCTAAACAGCAATTAATCTGCACGACCCATAGAACGCTTTTCAGCGATATGGATGCGGATCTTTTCACCGGTCACCATATATTCTGGAACCTGAATCACCAGGCCAGTCGACATCGTTGCGGGCTTGGTACGGGAGCTTGCTGACGCGCCTTTGATGCCTGGTGCGGTTTCAACAATTTCCAGATCCACAGTCTGTGGCAGTTCAAGTGCCAGCAGTTGGCCATCCCAGGTCAGAACCTGCATGTCTGGCATGCCGCCTTCTGGAATGAACTGCAACTCGTCTTCAATCTGATCTTTAGAGAAGATATACGGGGTGTAATCTTCTTTATCCATGAACACGTATTCGTTGCCATCGATGTAAGAGAAATCAACGTAACGGCGGGTCAGGGTAATGGTGTCGACGATATCGTCACCTTTAAAGCGCTCTTCAACTTTCTGGCCAGTACGGACATCAGAAAAACGCATTTTATAGAGGGTTGCAGCGCCACGTGCGCTCGGTGCCTGAATATCAATATCTTTAACAATCAGCAGTTTGCCGTTGTAATTCAGTACCATACCTTTTTTGACTTCGTTAGCTCTTGCCATCGATGTTTCCTGTAAAAAATTGAGAGTCGAAAATATTGCGACAAATTACTCGCGGGGCGAGTTTCAGGCAAGCGGATTCACTGCTGAAAGCCGATAAATGCACATAGTAAAGCCACGTGACTACTGCTACAGTCCAGATCCTTGTCAGCCCACCGGAGCATTGCAGATGGACTGTCGTCCCGATTGCGGCGCATGTTGTACCGCGCCTTCCGTATCAAGCCCAATCCCTGGCATGCCGCATGGCAAGCCGGCCAATACATCCTGCATTCAACTTGGCGCTGACATGCGTTGTAAAATTTTTCTTTCGCCGCTCAGGCCGAAGGTCTGCGCCAGTCTGCAAGCCACGCGTGAAATGTGTGGCACCACGCGCCTGCAAGCCATGGATTATCTGATATATCTCGAAGCGGCGACGGCCCCTTAACGGCCCATAACCTGGCCGTTTATTCTACCATAACCAGAATAGGGTCAAATATTTAACATGTTGATCATGATATAAATTCCTTGCCTTTGCCTGTCTGAATCTATCAGCAGGAATCAATCATTGGGAAAAGGAAATACCATGAGTAAAAATCTACTGTTATGGCTGGTCAGCCTGATGGCAGTGCTGCCTCTGCAGGCCGCTGAAATCCGACCAGGAACCGTGCTCTCCCCCCAGCAAATTTTCCGCTATAACAATCACAGCGATCCGAACAGCATTGATCCGCAAAAAGTGGAGGAAAATACTGCCGCGCAGGTGGCACTGGATCTTTTCGAAGGGCTGATATGGCTGGATGGCGAAGGGAATCCCCAACCCGCGCAGGCACAGAGTTGGCAAAAAAGTGACGATGGAAAAACTTACATTTTCAGCTTACGCCCCGGGCTAACGTGGTCAGACGGATCGGCGCTGACGGCGCAAGATTTTGTCACCGGCTGGCAGCGGGCAGTTGACCCGGCGATTGCCAGCCCCTTTGCTGACTATTTAGCCGCGGCACACGTTGTTAATGCCCAACAGATTGTCAGCGGAAAACTCGCTCCTCAGGAACTGGGTATCCGTGCTGTGGACCAACATACGCTGGAGATCAAGCTCGACCAGGCTACGCCATGGTTTATTTCCATGCTGGCATGGCCCACGACATTCCCGGTACCGCACCGCCAGGTGGCGCAGTATGGTGACCGTTGGACGCGGCCAGAGAATATTGTGACCAACGGGGCGTTCGTGTTGGAGCGCTGGATAGTGAATGAGAAAATTATCGCGAAACGTAATCCACATTACTGGAATAATCAGAAAACAGTGCTGGAGCAGGTTGAGTATCTGGTCATCGACAATGCTGTTTCAGGTTATAACCGCTACCGGGCTGGGGATGTTGATTTAACCTGGGTTCCCGCCCAGCAAATCTCTGCGATTCAACGACAAACGCCACAAGAGTTACTGACTCTTCCACGCCTGAATACCGAGTTTTACACCTTCAATACCATGAAAGCACCGTTTAACGATGTGCGAGTCCGCCGTGCGTTATACCTGACAGCAGACCGGGAGCTGATTGCTGAAAAAGTGCTAGGTCTGCGCGTGCCTGCTACAACTTTGACGCCTGCTCAGGTCGCGGATTTCATGCCTCCTGAATTACCCGATCTGTCGCAACCCATGCGAACGCGTATCGCCGAGGCACAAGCGTTGTTAAAGGAGGCTGGATATGATGCAGAGCATCCACTGTCGTTTGAGATTTTTTACAACAAATACGATCTGCATGAAAAAACGGCGATAGCGTTGGCCTCAATTTGGCAGAAAAATCTACGAGCTAACGTCACTCTGCGTAACATGGAGTGGAAAACCTATCTCGATTCCCGGCGGAGCGGGGATTTTATGTTATCGCGTCAGTCCTGGGATGCTACTTATAACGAACCTTCTACCTTTTTGAATACGCTACTGGCAAACAACCCTGAAAATGTCGGGCACTGGCAGGATGCTCAGTATAATCAACTGATTACGCAGGCTGCCAGCAGCACTGATGCCAAAAAACGCAACGAGTTGTACGCCGAAGCCGAACGCAGAATCAATCAACAAGCTCCGCTTATCCCGCTGTATTATCAGCCAATGATCAAAGTGCTAAAGCCTTATGTCGGCGGTTTCCCACTGCATAACCCGCAGGATTACGTCTATAGCAAGGAGCTGTATATCAAGCAGCACTAAATAAGCGACCAGGCTAAATGTCTTTGATGCGTACCATGCACCAGGCTGTGATGCCAATCATGCCCAGCGCGATATAAAACACGGTGTGGTAGTTCCAGATTTCAGCTACCACACCGGCCATCGACCCGGCAATAATCCAGCCGACACGCGTGGTATTGGTATACAGCGTGGTTGCAGCCCCTGCCTGGCCTGGCATTAAATCCTGAAAATAGAGCATGCCGATACCCGCCAAAATGCCGATGAAAATCGCGTTCAGCAGCTGCAAAGCCAGCAGCATAAATTCGTTATGCAGCGTTAGCATACCAATGTAAAACAGCAGTCCTGCAACGCCCGCAATACGCATCAGGAAGCGCTTACCGAAGCGTTTGGCGTAGTAACCGGCAATCAGCATCGTTGGGATCTCAAGCCCGGCGGCTGTCCCCATCATCACACCCGCTAATTTCTCCGGCAGATGTAATTCATGAATGATGTAAAGCGGCATATTAATGATGTACAGGCTGTTACAGCCCCACATCATGGTGCAAGCAACAAACAGCAGTAAGGCGTCACGACGGTTACGGCGGGGGGCTTCAAGCGTGGTGGTTTTCACTGCCAATTCTTTGCGCATCGACGGTAACAGCATTCGCACCATCACACTGCACACCACAAACGCCAGTGCGGCACTGAGATACATCGCGGTAAAGCCAAACCCAAGAGCCAGTGCGTAAGCGATTGGCGGGCCAATAACCCAGGCTAGCGATACCTGCGCACGCAAAATAGAGCTGAACATCACGGCCTCGCGACCAGTGCGGTCTGCATGTTCGCGCGCCAGGGCAAACATTTGTGGGTTCGCGGTAGAGCCAAAGCTACTGAGGAAAACCCCGACAAACAGCAACACGAAATAGTTACGGTTCCAGGCAAACAGCACGCAGGCTAAAGCGCCCAATAAACAGCAAACAAAAATGAGCGATTTACGATCGCCTTTGCGATCGGAGCGGCCAGCAAGAAACTGGCTGACCAAAATACCGATAACCGCGCTGCCGGTAAAAAAGAAACCTACCATCGCCGGACGGACATGAACTTCTTCAGTCAGAAACAGGCTCAGAGTCGGGGTTTGTAATGCACCCGCAATTCCGGTCAAAAAAGCTACAATCAAAAAGGCAGAAGAAGTGATATCAAGGGGCTTGCGGGTTGCTGCTATCGGGGAGTTTTGCATGCTCTCAGTGTCGCTTATCAATGAACGCGCGGAGTTTACGCGCCTTGTCAGGAAATAAACAGTTGTTCAAATCAAAAGCAGCCCGAAAAGTTAAAACGCTGTTCCTGTTTAGGTTCAGCAAAAGCTGAAGTTTCTACATTGAGTGCTGAACGTACCGTGTCGTTGTTTGTAATTGCCGCGACTATCGCGGTAAAAATGTGCGTAACCTCTAAATTTCGGCAACGAAATCACAACATGACTTGCCTGAATCGCGGGGAATCTTCACACTCCTTGAAACGTTTCAGCGTCGTCTTATTTTGTATCAGGAGTGGGATGGCGCATTTTTTCTCATTGCAGCTGAATCGTTTCAATTCAGCAGGAGAGGAGAACCATGTTCCAGTTATCTGTGCAAGACATACATCCCGGTGCTAGTGCCGGAAATAAAGAAGAAGCGATACGTCAGGTTGCCGCAGCACTTGCGCAAGCTGGCAATGTCAGCATTGGCTACGTTGAAGGTATGCTGGCTCGCGAGCTGCAAACCTCTACTTATCTGGGTAACGGTATTGCCATTCCGCACGGCACCACTGATACCCGCGATCTAGTATTGAAAACCGGCGTTCAGGTGTTCCAGTTCCCACAAGGGATCGAGTGGGGCGAAGGCCAGACTGCTTATGTCGCTATTGGTATCGCCGCCAGCTCTGATGAGCACCTCGGTTTACTGCGTCAGCTGACACATGTATTAAGCGATGACGAGGTAGCTGAACAACTTAAAAACGCCACTTCAGCAGAAGAACTTCGCGCTTTGCTGATGGGCGAAAAACAGTCTGCATCTTTGCTGTTCGATAACTCATTACTGGCGCTGGATGTCACCGCAACCGACTTGATGACGCTGCAAGCATTAAATGCCGGGCGCATCAAACAGGCTGGTGCGGCAAACACCGAATTTGTTAGCCATGTTATTTCCAGCAAACCCCTTTATTTAGGCCAGGGCATCTGGCTGAACGACAGCACCGAAGGCAACCTTGCCAGCGCTGTCGCTATCAGCCGTCCTGCAGCTGTATTTGAAACTGAAGGCCAGCCGGTATCGCTTTTGATGACGGTTGCTGTGGCCGACGATCAACCCTTACAGGTCCTTAACCGCCTGAGCGACATGCTGATCAACAACACGGCTGACCGCTTGCTGAACGCAGATGCGCCAGAGTTGCTGACGCTGCTGACCAGTGACGCAGCGCCTGCACAAAATAGCCTGAGCGCCGAATTCCAGATCCGTAACGAACACGGTTTACATGCTCGCCCGGGCACCGTGCTGGTGAATACCATTAAACAATTTAACAGTGAGATAACCGTGACCAACCTTGATGGCACCGGCAAGCCTGCCAATGGCCGCAGCCTGATGAAAGTTGTGGCGCTTGGCGTGAAGAAAGGCCATCACTTGCGCTTTACCGCACAAGGTGATGATGCTGAACAAGCGCTGAAAGCGATTGGTGAAGCAGTCGCAGCCGGTCTTGGCGAGGGGGCAGCATGAGTCGTCGCGTCGCAACAATTACTCTGAACCCGGCATACGATCTTGTCGGTTACACCCCGGAAGTTGAACGTGGTGAAGTTAACCTGGTACGTACCACTGGCTTGCACGCTGCGGGTAAAGGCATCAACGTTGCTAAGGTTCTGAAAGATCTGGGCATCGACGTTACCGTTGGCGGCTTCCTGGGTAAAGACAACCAGGATGGTTTTCAGCAACTGTTCAGCGAACTGGGCATTGCTAACCGTTTTCAGGTGGTGCAGGGCCGTACCCGTATCAACGTTAAGCTAACCGAGAAGGACGGTGAAGTTACCGATTTCAACTTCTCTGGTTTTGAAGTCACGCAGTCGGATTGGGATCGCTTTGTTGCTGATTCCCTGAGCTGGCTTGGTCAGTTCGACATGGTCTGCGTCAGTGGCAGCTTACCCGCAGGTGTTTCTCCAGAAGCCTTCACCGACTGGATGACCCGTCTGCGCAGCCAGTGTCCGTGCATTATTTTCGATAGTAGCCGCGAAGCATTAGTCGCCGGTCTGAAAGCGGCACCATGGCTGGTGAAACCGAACCGCCGTGAACTGGAAATCTGGGCAGGTCGTAAACTTCCGGATATGAAAGATGTGATTGATGCTGCCCACGCGCTGCGTGAACAGGGGATTGCTCATGTGGTGATTTCTCTGGGTGCTGAAGGCGCACTTTGGGTTAACGCATCCGGTGAATGGATAGCGAAACCACCAAGTTGTGAAGTCGTCAGCACCGTAGGTGCCGGGGATTCCATGGTCGGTGGGCTGATCTACGGCCTGTTAATGCGTGAATCCAGTGAACATACCTTACGCCTGGCGACGGCAGTTGCGGCACTGGCGGTAAGTCAGAGCAACGTCGGTATTACCGATCGTACTCAACTGGCGGCCATGATGGCTCGTGTTGATCTGAAACCTTTTAACTGACAGCAGGAGAGGAACAATGAAAACGCTGCTGATTATCGAACCTGGTCTTGGACAGGCTCGCGCTTACCTCGCTAAAACGCTGTTGGGTTCCGCAGCTCAGAAGGCGCGTCTACAGATTATCGACAACCCGAACGATGCCGAAATGGCGATTGTGGTAGGTAATGCCATTCCTGCTGATAGCTCGCTGAACGGCAAAAAGGTATATCTGGGTGATATTGACCGTGCAGTTCAGCACCCGGAACTGTTTTTAGGTGAAGCGAAAGACAAAGCCAAACCTTACACGGCACCGGTAAACGCAGCACCTGTGGCTTTGGCTAAAGGGCCGAAACGTGTGGTTGCCATAACCGCTTGCCCAACGGGCGTCGCGCATACCTTTATGGCTGCTGAAGCCATTGAAACCGAAGCGAAAAAACGCGGCTGGTGGGTAAAGGTTGAAACTCGCGGTTCGGTTGGTGCGGGTAATGCGATTACGCCAGAAGAAGTCGCGCAAGCGGATTTGGTGATTGTTGCGGCAGACATCGAAGTGGATCTGGCTAAGTTTGCCGGAAAACCGATGTACCGCACCTCAACCGGTTTGGCGCTGAAGAAAACCGCGCAGGAGCTGGATAAAGCCGTTGCTGAAGCGACACCTTATGAAGCGGTTGGGCAAAGCAACACTGCCGCCAAAGAAGGCAAGAAAGAGTCAGCGGGCGCTTATCGCCACTTGTTGACCGGTGTGTCATTCATGTTGCCGATGGTGGTCGCGGGCGGTTTGTGTATCGCGCTGTCATTTGCTTTCGGTATCGAAGCGTTTAAAGAGCCGGGTACGCTGGCGGCGGCACTGATGCAAATCGGTGGCGGTTCAGCCTTTGCGTTGATGGTTCCGGTTCTGGCCGGTTACATCGCATTCTCTATTGCTGACCGTCCAGGCCTGACGCCAGGTCTTATCGGCGGGATGTTAGCGGTTAGTACTGGTTCAGGTTTTATCGGCGGTATTATTGCGGGCTTCCTCGCAGGTTACATTGCGAAGCTGATCAGCACTAAGCTGAAACTGCCAACCAGTATGGAAGCGCTGAAACCGATCCTCATCATTCCATTGTTCTCAAGCCTGATTGTGGGTCTGGCGATGATTTATCTGATCGGTACGCCGGTTGCGAAAATCCTCGAGGGCCTGACTCACTGGCTGCAAACCATGGGCACGGCGAATGCGGTTCTGTTGGGCGCAATCCTTGGCGGTATGATGTGTACTGACATGGGCGGGCCGGTAAATAAAGCGGCTTACGCCTTTGGCGTCGGCTTGCTCAGCACTCAAACGTACGCACCAATGGCGGCGATTATGGCTGCTGGCATGGTGCCACCGTTGGCGATGGGCCTGGCAACATTTGTTGCGCGTCGTAAATTCGACAAAGCACAACAAGAAGGCGGCAAAGCGGCGATGGTTCTCGGCCTGTGCTTTATCACCGAAGGGGCTATCCCGTTCGCGGCTCGTGATCCAATGCGTGTTCTGCCGTGCTGTATCATTGGTGGTGCAGTGACAGGTGCGATTTCCATGGCGGTGGGTGCCAAACTGATGGCGCCACATGGCGGTCTGTTTGTGTTGCTGATTCCTGGCGCGATTACACCGGTTGTCGGTTACCTGATTGCGATTGTGGCAGGCACCTTGCTGGCAGGGTTGTCTTACGCCTTCCTCAAACGCTCAGAAACTGAATTAGCGGTTAAAGCGGCGTAATACACTTTACTGATTTCAAGCTCCCGGTATCCACCGGGAGCTTTTTTTTTGCTTATGCAGCAGCTTCTTGATGCTGTTGTGCTTTCAGCCACGCAATCTCTTCGGCCCAAATATCCGGGTTCGTGGTTTCCAGAATCAACGGAATTCCGTCAAAGCGGTTATCACGCATGATCCAGCTAAACGGCGTGTGGCCAATATTGCCTTCGCCGAGGCTGTTATGACGGTCAACACGGCTAGCGAAGGCACTTTTCGCGTCATTCAGGTGCATGCCGCGCAAGTATTTGAAGCCAACAATACGCTCGAATTCAGCGAAGGTTTTTTCACAATCAGCTTCAGTACGCAGGTCATATCCCGCAGCAAAGGCGTGGCAGGTATCGATGCATACGCCAACGCGTGATTTATCTTCTACGCCATCAATAATCGCCGCCAGATGTTCAAAGCGGAAGCCAAGGTTGCTACCCTGGCCTGCTGTATTTTCAATCACCGCCGTCACGCCTTTGGTTTTATCCAGCGCAATGTTAATCGACTGCGCGATACGCGCCAGACACTCTTCTTCAGGGATTTGCATCAGGTGGCTGCCCGGATGGAAGTTCAATAGTGACAGGCCCAACTGCATGCAGCGTTCCAGCTCATCAATAAAGGCTTCACGGGATTTTTCCAGCGCTTCTTCAACGGGGTGACCGAGGTTAATCAGGTAGCTATCGTGGGGGAGGATTTGGCCTGGACCGTAATGGTACTTTTCACAGGCACGTTTGAAATTGCTGATAACTTCTTCGGTCAGCGGCGCGGCACGCCACTGACGTTGGTTTTTGGTGAACAGGGCAAAAGCAGTGGCTTCAAGCTCATGTGCGCGAATCGCGGCATTTTCCAGACCACCAGAGGCACTAACGTGTGCGCCAATAAACTTCATCATTCTTTCTCCTGTCAAAACCCGCTACCGGGAAAGCGATAATGATAGCGGGTTAGGCAGGAAATATCAGGACATAAAATGATGCACGCCGAGGTTAATCGCGCCACCCCCAACGATGAGCCAGATAAACAGCACCAGGGCCATCAACAGCGGGCGCACACCGGCTTTTTTCAGCGCGCTGAAGTGGGTGGTCAAACCCAACGCGGCCATTGCCATGGCTAACATGAAAGTATCCAGTGTTATCAAGGCATTGACAGCCCATGTTGGCAGCAGGTGTAGCGAGTTAAACATCGCGACGACAATAAACAGCACTGCAAACCATGGGATAGTAATTTTACTTTTCTGCGCCTGACCTGCCGGAGCCAACTGCTTAACGCGAGCGGCCAGGAAAATCAGGAACGGAGCCAGCATCATCACGCGCAGCATTTTCGCAATTACCGCAGCATTTTCAGTCTCAGGGCTGATGGCATGACCCGCCGCCACCACTTGCGCCACTTCGTGCATGGTCGAACCGGTATAAATCCCGAAGGTTTCCGGTGTAAACCAGTGCGTCACATACGGATAAATCATCGGATAAATAAAGATTGCCAGCGTGCCGAAAATCACCACCGTCGCTACAGCTACCGTAACTTTACTGGCTTCAGCTTTAACTACCGGTTCGGTTGCCAGAATCGCTGCGGCACCACAAATACTGCTACCGGCACCAATTAACCAACTGGTTTGTTTATCCAGACCAAACACTTTCTGACCTAACCAACAGGCGAGGGCAAAGGTGCTGCTTAATGTCAGCACATCGATAATCACACCGCTGACCCCGACATCGGCTATTTGCGAAAACGTCAGTCGAAAGCCATAAAGAATGATGCCGAGGCGCAACAGATGTTGTTTGGCAAACAGCACGCCACCATCACAGTGTTGCCAGATTTTTGGGTACAGCGTATTGCCAATGACCATCCCGCATAAAATGGCGAGAGTTAGTGCTCCAAGGCCAAGGCCAGCAACGGAAGGAATGTTACCCAACCACAGTGCCAGCGCAGTAATTGCGCCTGCAAGCGCAAGACCTGGCAGGAAATGCCACAATGAATGACGATGAGTGGGAATTGATAACGTAGCCATAACCTTCTCCTTAGTGTTGGCAAAAGTGTATGGCTTGCTGGCTTAAAAATAAAATTGATTATATATTTATAACCAATCTGAATAAGTGTTAAGGCGCAATCACGATGCACATCACTCTGCGGCAACTCGAAGTTTTTGCCGAAGTCCTCAAAAGCGGTTCTACCACCCAGGCTTCACAGATGCTGTCGCTGTCGCAGTCGGCAGTAAGTGCTGCGCTGTCCGATCTCGAAGGGCAATTGGGTGTGCAGCTATTTGATCGTGTTGGTAAACGTTTGGTGGTCAACGAACATGGTCGTTTGCTGTATCCGCGCGTCGTGGGCTTGCTGGAACAGGCAACGGAAGTCGAACAGTTATTTAAAGAAGATAACGGCGCGATTCGCGTTTATGCCAGTAGCACCATCGGCAACTATATTCTGCCGGAAATGATTGCCCACTATCGCCGTGATTTCCCGGCGCTACCGTTGGAAATGAACGTCGGTAATAGCCAGGATGTGATTAACGCAGTGGCAGATTTCCGTGTCGATATTGGCCTGATAGAGGGGCCGAGCCATATGACGGATCTGGTCACCGAGCCCTGGCTTGAAGATGAGCTGGTGGTGTTTGCGCCGCCGAGTGCACCTTTCTTGCAACAGCCGATCACCCTGGATAGCCTGGCGGAACAGCCGTGGATCCTGCGCGAGAAAGGCTCCGGTACGCGTGAAATCGTTGATTACCTGTTGTTATCGCATTTGCCGCAATTCCAGCTTTGTATGGAATTAGGCAATTCAGAAGCGATTAAACACGCCGTGCGTCATGGCCTGGGCATTAGCTGCCTGTCACGTCGGGTGATTGAAGAACAGTTGGCCGCGGGATCGCTGGTGGAAGTGCCTGTGCCGTTACCACGCCTGGTGCGGACGCTGTATCGTATTCACCATCGCCAGAAGCATATATCCAACGCCTTACAGCGTTTTTTGAAATATTGCGATGAGTAAGATGGGTTTATATAAATCAATACACCGTAATTAAACGAAAGTTAATTAATGGAGTCAGTGCAGTGTAAAATACGATTAACCGTAAATCTATTTTATATTGCTGCGTTTATTGATTCGCTGTTTATAAAGCGCCACATAGTATGGCGTTTTTAAATTCAGAGTATTTCAATATGAGCAAACTACTGATTACCGGCGCAACAGGCTTTCTGGGCGGCGCTGTATTGGCGCGGGCGCTATCAGATTCATCTTTTGAATCCATTCTGCTACTGGTTAGAGCAAACACGGCTGGTGAAGGTGTCGCTCGTGTCAGAAATAACCTGGCTAATTTTGGGTGTAACGAAACACTACTCGCTAAAATTAATGAAAAAAATATATTGCTGGGTGACCTGGCTTATTCCGAAGACTTTTTGAATGATGAAAGACTTTCCTCGGTGACTCATGTTATTAACTCCGCTGCCGTCGCTTCATTTGGTGATAACGCATTAATCTGGAAAGTGAATGTTGAAGGCACACTAAAATTCGTTAAACGCATGGCTGATGTTTCTGGTTTAGTGCGCTTTGTGCATGTGGGAACTGCTATGTCTTGCGTGCCTGAGGCGGGAACCCTGGTCACTGAGAGCATGACACGTAAGCCTGAAGAAGAGCATTTGGTGCAATACACCTGGTCTAAATCCACCATCGAACAATTAATCGTCGAACAATGCCCGCAACTCCCGCTGGTGATTGCACGTCCGTCGATTGTAGTCGGCCACAGTGAAGAAGGGTGTCGTCCATCCAGCAGTATTTTCTGGGTATTCCGTATGGCTCTGATGCTTGGGAAATTCATGTGCGCGATGGAAGATAAGATTGATGTGATTCCGGTGGATTACTGCGCTGAAGCTTTGTTGTTATTAACTCAACATATTGAACTCACTGACAAGGTTTACCATATTTCTGCCGGGGATACGGGAAGTACCCGATTTGTTGAAATTGACCGCGCTATGGCAGCTGCATTAGATCAGAACCCTATTTATGCGACTTATCAGCAAGTAGATTATAGCGAGCTTGTCAAAAACCGTAGAGAATTCAAAACTATTTATGGGCCATGTAACGAGCGTCTTATGCTAAGAGCGATGCGTTTATACGGTGAATTCTCGATGTTAAATGTGCGTTTCTCGAATAAAAAACTGCTGGATTTAGGCATGTCGCCGCCGCCGCGCTTCGTTGACTACATTAATCGCTGTGTCGACACCACCCGCGATTTCAGTATCCCTGAATTAATGAAGGTTGATTTTAAATAAAATAACCCGCCAAACCGCATGGGGAATGGATTCCCGCGTAGCACGACAGCCTGGCTCACTCCCTCTTTTCATCTACTATCATAAGTGCGTTACTTATAATTCTTCTCCGATCATGAAGCTCTCTTATAACTTCGTATTTCTACTACATGTATAGGGCTGGTTTGCTACAATCGCGCC
Organism: Buttiauxella sp. S19-1; assembly: GCF_022134725.1. Classification (NCBI taxonomy): domain Bacteria; kingdom Pseudomonadati; phylum Pseudomonadota; class Gammaproteobacteria; order Enterobacterales; family Enterobacteriaceae; genus Buttiauxella; species Buttiauxella sp. S19-1. Next base: position 23,951 of record NZ_JAHWLU010000025.1, on the reverse strand, counting down.
TCATTTTTTGGAAGGACCACAATTTTCTATGGTTTCTCAAGATCAAACAACACAAGCGCCTGGCTTACGACGTGAGCTAAAAGCGCGCCACTTAACGATGATCGCCATTGGCGGATCCATCGGTACCGGGCTATTTGTTGCCTCTGGTGCAACCATTTCTCAGGCGGGTCCTGGCGGCGCGCTGTTGTCCTACATGCTGATTGGTCTGATGGTGTACTTCCTGATGACAAGCCTGGGCGAGCTTGCGGCATACATGCCGGTTTCTGGTTCGTTTGCCACCTACGGGCAGCAATACGTTGAAGAAGGCTTCGGCTTCGCGCTGGGCTGGAACTACTGGTACAACTGGGCAGTCACTATCGCGGTTGACCTGGTCGCCTCACAATTGGTGATGAACTACTGGTTCCCGGACACCCCAGGCTGGATCTGGAGTGCGTTGTTCCTCGGCATCATGTTCCTGCTCAACTACATCTCTGTTAAAGGCTTTGGCGAAGCAGAATACTGGTTCTCACTGATTAAAGTGACGACGGTTATCATCTTTATCATTGTCGGCGTGATGATGATTCTTGGCATCTTCAAAGGTGCACAACCTGCGGGGTGGAGCAACTGGGCGGTAGGCGATGCGCCATTTGCGGGTGGGTTCTCCGCGATGATTGGTGTGGCGATGATCGTCGGCTTCTCCTTCCAGGGGACTGAGCTTATCGGTGTTGCTGCGGGTGAATCTGAAGATCCAGGTAAGAACATTCCACGCGCTGTGCGTCAGGTGTTCTGGCGTATCCTGCTGTTCTATGTGTTCGCGATTCTGATTATCAGCCTGATCATTCCTTATACCGATCCGAGCCTGCTGCGTAACGATGTGAAAGACATCGGCGTTAGCCCGTTCACTCTGGTATTTGAACATGCAGGTCTGCTCTCTGCTGCGGCAGTGATGAACGCCGTTATCCTGACTGCAGTACTGTCAGCGGGTAACTCCGGGATGTACGCATCGACTCGTATGCTTTACACCCTGGCATGTGATGGCAAAGCGCCACGTATTTTCTCTAAGCTGTCCGCTGGTGGTGTGCCGCGTAATGCGTTGTATGCAACCACGGTTGTGGCGGGCTTGTGCTTCCTGACATCAATGTATGGCAACCAGACCGTGTACCTGTGGCTGCTGAACACATCCGGTATGACTGGCTTTATCGCCTGGTTAGGTATCGCGATCAGCCACTACCGTTTCCGTCGTGGTTATGTGAAGCAAGGGCTGGATCTCAACGACCTGCCGTATGTTTCAGGCTTCTTCCCTGTCGGGCCTATCTTTGCCTTCGCCCTGTGTCTGATTATCACACTGGGCCAGAACTACGAAGCGTTCCTGGCCGATAAGATTGACTGGGCTGGCGTGACAGCGACCTATATCGGTATCCCGCTGTTCCTGGCAATTTGGTTCGGCTACAAAATTACCAAAGGGTCTCGTTTTGTGAAATACAGCGAAATGACATTCCCAAAAACGTTTAAGAAGTAATAAATTTCGAACCGACAATATTACAAGGTTCGTTAATAAAAAAAGGGCAACGATATATTCGTTGCCCTTTTTTATTTATCAAGAAAGCCCTTTTTTACCCTGATTATCTATTGGATATTCCTTCGCCGTACCGCCGTTTCTTGGGTATCAGTCGGCAATATGCAGCCGCAATTGCTCGATAAACACTATCTGCGTAAGCACGGTAAAAGCGCCTATTACGGTCAATAAATAGCGGTCAATAATTCACTTCACAATGGCGGATGACACTTCGTTTATCCGCCCTACAAACCCCGTTCCTGCCGTTACAACTGCACTCGATACCTTACAAAATTTAACAATTTGATTGATAACCATTCTCGTTTAATTTATGGTGTCGCCACGCTTTACCCCGGCTGGATGTCGGTGAGTAAGGTTCGACGTCGTTTGCCAATGTAGCGGGCGACGCACCAAGGAATGTGAGCCTTTTAGCTTGTAATTCACCTCATGGAGAAAGGAATGTTAAGGTTGAATCCCATCGTCCGGGGAGGACTCTGCGCGTCAATAATCACCGCTGCGTTTCCGGTAATTGCCGAACAACGTGAAGACACGATGGTGGTGACTGCGTCTGCCACCGAGCAAAACCTCAAAGATGCCCCAGCCAGTATTAGCGTTATTACTCAAGAAGATCTGAAGAAAAAGCCTATCCAGAACCTGAAAGATGTTTTGCAGGAAGTTCCTGGTGTGCAATTGACCAACGAAGGGGATAACCGCCAGGGCGTCAGTATTCGTGGTCTGGACAGCAGTTACACGCTGATTCTGGTGGATGGCAAGCGGGTGAACTCGCGTAATGCCGTCTTCCGTCATAACGATTTTGACCTGAACTGGATCCCGGTTGATGCCATTGAACGTATCGAAGTGGTACGTGGGCCGATGTCTTCACTTTACGGTTCCGATGCGTTAGGCGGCGTGGTCAACATTATTACGCGCAAAGTGGGCAAGGCCTGGCACGGCAACGTGACGGCAGATACCACCATTCAGGAAAATCGCGATCGCGGGGATTCTTATAACAGCAACTTCTTTGCCAGCGGCCCCATCATCGACAACCTGCTCGGCGTCAAAGTTTACGGCAACCTTGGCAAGCGCGAAAAAGACAAACAAGAATCTTCCAGCACCAGTACTACGGGTGAAACGCCGCGCATTGAAGGCTATACCACGCGCAGCGGCAGTGCGGAATTTGCCCTGACGCCAACCGAAAACCAGGACATGAGCTTTGGTTATGGTTTTGACCGCCAGGACCGTGATTCTGACTCGCTGAATAAAAACCGTATGGAGCGCCAGGATTACTCGATTTCCCATAACGGGCGTTGGGATTACGGCAATACCGAACTGCGTTTTTATGGCGATAAAATCGATAACCTCAATCCAGGCAACAGTTCACCTATCACCTCGCGCAACAACAGCCTCGATGGCAAACTGGTGCTGCCTTTGGGCGACATCAACCAATTACTGACCTTTGGCGGCGAATGGCGTCACGATAAATTAACTGACCCAGTTAACCTCACCGGCAGTAACAGCAGCGAAACCTCTGCCAGCCAGTACGCCTTGTTCCTGGAAGATGAATGGCGGATTTTCGAACCGCTGGCGTTGACCACCGGCGTGCGTATGGACGACCACGAAACTTACGGCGATCACTGGAGCCCGCGTGCTTACCTGGTGTATAGCGCGACCGATACCATCACCATGAAAGGCGGCTGGGCAACGGCATTTAAAGCGCCATCGTTGCTGCAACTGAGCCCCGACTGGACCAGCAACTCTTGCCGTGGCTCTTGTAAGATTGTCGGCAGCCCCGATCTGAAACCAGAAACCAGTGAGAGCTTCGAGTTCGGTCTGTATTACGCAGGCGATGAAGGTCTACTGGATGGTGTGTCTGGCAGTATCACCACCTTCCAGAACAACCTCGACGACATGATTGATATTGACCGCACGCAGAACCGTGCACTGGCGCCGTCGTATCCAAACTTTGTTGGTTTTGACAGCGCGGGTCGGCCAATTTTCAAATATTACAACGTTAACAAAGCGCGTGTTCGTGGCGTAGAAACTGAGGTGAAAGTACCATTCAACGATCAATGGAAATTGACGCTGAATTACACCTATAACGATGGGCGAGATTTGAGTGGCGGTGACAATAAGCCGCTGGCTTCACTGCCATTCCATACCGCCAACGGCACGGTGGATTGGTTGCCGCTCGATGACTGGTCGTTCTATGTTTCTGCGAACTACACCGGCGAGCAGCGTGCCACGACTGATGGCGCACCAACACCTGGCGGTTATGTGGTGTGGAATACCGGTGTGGCATGGAAGGCGACGAAAGACATCAAATTGCGCGCGGGTGTGCTGAACCTCGGCGATAAAGATTTGAGCCGCGACGATTACAGTTATAACGAAGATGGTCGTCGTTACTTTATGGCGGTGGATTACACGTTCTGATTTTCCCCCCTCGCCCTTTGACCTTCTCCCTCTCCTGTGGGAGAGGGCCGGGGTGAGGGCAAACTAAATCAAACAGTTACCCCAAATGCTCCGCGTGGAACCGCAAATGGTCTTCCACAAACGAAGCAATAAAGTAATAACTATGGTCGTAACCTGGCTGCACCCGCAGAGTTAACGGCCAGTTTTTCTGCCGCGCCACTTCAGCAAACTGCGCGGGTTGTAGTTGATCTGCTAAGAACTGATCGGCATCCCCTTGATCGATAAGCACCGGAATCGCCTGCGCGCTATCGGCCTGCATCAATAAACAGCAGCTATCCCATTCGCGCCATTTCTCTTCGTCTGCACCTAAATAAGCCGCAAACGCTTTTTTCCCCCACGGGACGCGCGTTGGATTCACAATCGGCGCAAATGCAGAAACCGAACAATAACGGCCAGGGTTTTTCAACGCGATGCTCAGTGCGCCGTGGCCACCCATCGAATGGCCGAAAATAGAGGCTTTATCGCTGATGCTGAAATTATCGGCAATTAACGCGGGCAACTCGTGATTAATGTAGTCGTACATGCGGAAATGGTCAGCCCACGGCTGCTCTGTCGCGTTCAGGTAAAAACCTGCGCCCTGGCCGAGATCGTAACTTTCATTATTCGGCACATTTTCACCGCGCGGACTGGTGTCCGGCATCACCAGAACAATGCCCAGTTCAGAAGCGACACGTTGTGCGCCCGCTTTAGTGGTGAAGTTTTCGTCGTTACAGGTCAGGCCTGACAGCCAGTACAGAACGGGTGGGGGAGTGGTGCGCGGAGTTGGCAGAAAAATACTGAACGTCATCGGGCATTTCAATACCGAGGAATCATGGCGCCAGCGCTGCTGCCAGCCTTCAAAACATCGGTGTTCTTCAAGCAGTTCCATATAAATGTCCTTAAATATATTCAATATCAATGAATAACTTTCACTTCACCCCAGTCTAGTCATGCGGCATCATGCTGGCAACGAAATCGTAACAATTGGGGGCGGTGTGGCACTTCGTATCGCGTTGACGGGATTTCTGGTGTTGGTGGTGGCAATGGGCATTGGCCGCTTTGCCTTTACGCCACAAGTCCCGCTGATGATAGCGGAAGGGCAACTTACCTTAACCAGTGCGGGTTTGGTAGCCGCGATTAACTATCTCGGCTATCTGATTGGCGCGTGGGATGCCATGCGCGCGCACCGGCGTGTCGAATTCCGTTTGATGCTCGGTGTTTGGGGGGCGGTGGTTTTGACGCTGTTATCCGCCACCGTCGATTCCGCATTGTGGCACGCGCTGATTCGCTTCCTGATTGGCTGTGCCAGTGGCTGGGCAATGGTGTTAATTGCCGCCTGGAGCAACGAGCAACTGGCGCGTTTAGGCAAGCCCGGTTTAAGCGCTGCGGTATTTGCCGGTCCTGGTGCCGGGATATTTATCAGCGGTTTGCTGGCGGTGGCGATCCACAGTTATGGTTTATCCGCAGCTCACGGCTGGTTGGTTTATGGCGTTCTGGCGTTGTTATTGATCTTATTAATCGCCCGCAACTTGCCACGCAAAGGGGAGTTACATCGCCCGGAAACGGCACCCGAACCGCTGGTTTTAACCGCGCCGCTCAAACGGCTGGTGTTGAGCTACAGCCTCGCCGGATTTGGCTATATTCTGCCCGCGACGTTTTTATCGCAAATGGCTAGCGCACGTTTTCCTGGTAGCGTATTCGCGCAATTCGTCTGGCCGATATTTGGCGGTGCGGCGGTATGCGGTATTTTGCTGGGTATTGCCACACGATTTTGGCTGCAAACCCATCAACGCTTAGCGCTGGTACTTTGGTTGCAGGCGCTTGGAGTATTCGCCTCAGATATCATTCCCGGTATCAGCGGGCTGGTTCTGGGGGCGTTGTTAGTGGGCGGCGGGTTCTTATGTGCGGTGCAATTGTCATTACAATATGGCCGTGAACTGGCACCGCAACATACCCGTTATATGGCGGGATTACTGACCAGCGGATACGCGATGGGGCAGTTGGTTGGGCCAATGTTATCGGCAACCTCGACTTCGCTAACCGGGCAACTGGAGCCAGCTTTATATGTCGCAGGGTTGGCATTGTTGGTTGGTGGCGGTTTAGTTTGGCGAAGGTTTTGACGATTTCATTAATTATCGTTCGCACTACTGGATTATGCGACCGTGCTCACGCACAATAAGCGCACACTTTGCCCCATGTAGGGCCGAGGTCAGCCACACCTGCAGGAGAAAATAGTATGCCATCATTAAGTCCAGAAGCCGCATTGGTTCACGAAGCATTAGTTGCACGCGGCCTGGAAACCCCGCTGCGTCCGCAATTGCGTGAACTTGATAACGAAACCCGCAAACGTCAGATTGCCGAGCATATGACGGAAATCATGCAGTTGCTGAATCTTGATTTGAGCGACGACAGCTTGATGGAAACGCCGCATCGCATCGCCAAAATGTATGTCGATGAGATTTTCTCCGGCCTCGATTATGCCAACTTCCCAAAAATCACCGTCATCGAAAATAAGATGAAGGTCGATGAAATGGTCACCGTGCGCAACATCACGCTCACCAGTACCTGTGAACACCATTTCGTGACTATCGACGGTAAAGCGACAGTTTCATATCTGCCAAAAGATACCGTCATTGGCCTGTCAAAAATTAACCGCATTGTGCAATTCTTTGCCCAGCGCCCGCAGGTTCAGGAACGCTTAACTCAGCAAATCCTGATTGCCCTGCAAACGCTGCTTGGCACCAACAATGTGGCGGTATCTATTGATGCGGTCCATTATTGTGTGAAAGCGCGTGGTGTGCAGGACGCAACCAGTGCCACGACGACCACGTCGTTAGGCGGCTTGTTCAAATCCAGCCAGAATACCCGTCAGGAATTTCTGCGCGCTGTGCGTCATAACTAACATTTATCAGGCAGGGTGTATGGAGAGAAACGGTACGCTGGATTTTGTCCGTGGCGTCGCTATTCTCGGCATTCTGCTGCTTAATATCGTGGCCTTCGGTTTGCCGAAGGCGGCGTATCTGAACCCTGCCTGGTCCGGTGCTATTACTGACCGCGAGGCCTGGACATGGGCCATTCTTGATCTCTTTGCCCAGGTCAAATTCCTCACCTTATTCGCTTTATTATTTGGCGCTGGCTTGCAGATGTTGTTACATCGCGGCAAACGCTGGATTCAGTCACGTCTGACGTTATTAGTCTTGTTGGGTTTCATGCACGCTATCTTGTTATGGGATGGCGATATTTTGCTGGCTTATGGTTTAGTCGGCCTGGTGTGCTGGCGCTTGATTCGCGACGCGCCGGGGATTCGCTCACTGTTTAATACCGGGGTAATTCTCTATCTCACCGGCATTGGGGTATTGCTGTTGCTGGGCTTTATCTCTGGTGATGCGCCGAACCGTTCCTGGGTGCCGGATGCGGCCAACCTGCAGTATGAGCAATGGTGGAAATTGCAGGGCGGGAGCGAAGCAATCAGTAATCGCATTGACTTACTTTCCTCAAATTTAGTGGCGTTAGGCGCGCAGTACGGCTGGCAACTGGCTGGAATGATGCTGCTTGGTGCGTCATTAATGCGTAGCGGTTGGTTGCGTGGGGAGTTCAGTTTGCATCATTACCGCCGCACCGGCTGGTGGCTGATTATCGTCGGTATGTTAATCAACATTCCGGCTATTTATGCCCAGTGGCACCTTGGCTGGGGTTATCGCTGGTGTGCTTTCTTGCTGCAAGCCCCGCGTGAATTGAGTGCGCCGTTTCAAACTATCGGTTATGCCGCGCTGGCATTTGGCTACTGGCCGCAGCTTTCGCGTTGGCGACTGGTGAATGCTGTCGCGCATGTCGGGCGCATGGCGCTATCGAATTACTTGCTGCAAACGCTGATTTGCACCGCATTCTTCTTCCAGATGGGCGGTTATATGAAGTATGACCGCCTGTCGCTGCTGGCTTTCGTTCCCGCCGTCTGGGTCATCAACATTGTCTTTTCAATGCTATGGCTGCGTTTCTTCCGCCAGGGGCCAATTGAATGGCTATGGCGACAACTCACAGCACGTGCTGCTGGGGTTTCTCTGAAACATACAACAAGATAATGATATACATCACAAACGTTAACGATTTGTATGTAACCGTTTTCATCGATGTGATCATCCTCACGTAGTCATTCCCGCGTCGCTGCCAGAATAGCCACCTTGCCAAATACAGGGTGCATTCATGAGACTAACTCCTCTTTCGACTGGTGAAAAATATGATCACCATTCGTGACGTTGCCCGCATCGCCGGTGTCTCAGTGGCGACCGTTTCTCGTGTACTTAATAACAGCGCGCTGGTCAGTGCGGACACCCGTGAAAGCGTAATGCAGGCGGTGGCGCAACTGGGTTATCGGCCAAACGCTAACGCCCAGGCTCTGGCAACTCAGGTCAGCGATACCATCGGCGTGGTGGTGATGGATGTGTCCGATCCGTTCTTTGGCGCGCTGGTGAAGGCCGTGGATGTTGTGGCACAGCAGCACAACAAATATGTGCTCATCGGCAACAGCTACCACCAGGAAGAAAAAGAGCGTCATGCCATTGAAGTGTTGATTCGTCAGCGCTGTAACGCATTGATTGTTCATGCTAAAGCTCTCGGCGATCAAGAATTAGCTGAGTTCCTCGATCAAATTCCCGGCATGGTGCTGGTTAACCGAATTGTGCCGGGCTACGAACACCGTTGCGTGGGGCTTGATAACGTCAGTGGTGCGTTGATGGCAACACGAATGCTGTTTAATCAAGGTCATCAACGCATTGGTTATCTGGCCTCCAGTCATGCGATTGAAGATAACGCACAACGCCGTGAAGGCTGGATGCGTGGCATGACAGAGCAGGGGATTACCCCGCCAGAAAGCTGGGTAGGCGTAGGTTCACCGGATATGCAGGGCGGCGAAGCGGCAATGGTGGAATTGCTTGGCCGCAATCTGCAACTCAGTGCGGTGTTTGCTTACAACGACAGCATGGCGGCCGGAGCGTTAACCGCCTTGAAAGATAACGGGATTGTCGTGCCGCATCATGTTTCAGTGATCGGTTTTGATGATATTCCCATCGCGCGTTACACCGATCCGCAACTCACCACGGTGCGATACCCCATTGTTTCAATGGCGCGTCTGGCGACGGAACTGGCGCTACAAGGGGCGGCAGGAACGCTCGATATTGGTGCAACGCACTGTTTTATGCCGACTTTGGTGCGCCGTCATTCGGTGGCTCCACGGCAAATTGCGGCATCGATCACTCTCTGAATAAAGTCTTTGATGTAACCGGTTTCAATTTGTGAGTAAATTCACAGTTAATTAACATTGCGATGACTATGATGTCAGCGTTTTATCAGCTGAAACTATATGTAACGCTGACTCATCAGTTTGCGCATAGGTATTAAGCAAAAAAATCATCAATAAAAGCAGTTATGGATCGTTACCGAACACGGAAGAGTTTTTTACTATAGAAAATTTTCGGCATTCAGTAACATTTTTGTAACAGTGCTGCCTGCCTGAATACCTAATGTACTACCCTGCAAAAAACCGGAGATACCATGAATAAGAAGGTTTTGACCCTGTCCGCTGTTATGTCTTGCATGTTGTTTGGCGCAGCCGCTCATGCAGCTGATACCCGTATTGGTGTGACCATTTATAAATATGACGATAACTTCATGTCAGTGGTTCGCAAAGCAATTGAGAAAGACGCAAAAGCTTCTCCAGACGTAGAACTGCTGATGAACGACTCGCAAAACGACCAGTCCAAGCAGAACGATCAGATTGACGTACTGTTGGCAAAAGGCGTGAAAGCACTGGCAATCAACCTGGTTGACCCTGCTGCTGCGGGCACCGTTATCGAAAAAGCTCGCGGCCAGAACATTCCAATCGTGTTCTACAACAAAGAACCTTCTCGTAAAGCGCTGGATAGCTACGACAAAGCTTACTACGTGGGTACTGACTCTAAAGAGTCTGGCATCATCCAGGGCGACCTGATTGCTAAACATTGGGCAGCTAACCCGGCATGGGATCTGAACAAAGATGGTCAGGTTCAATTCGTTCTGCTCAAAGGCGAACCAGGCCACCCGGATGCTGAAGCTCGTACTACCTATGTTATTAAAGAGCTGAATACCAAAGGCCTGAAAACTCAACAGCTGCAGTTAGATACTGCAATGTGGGATACCGCTCAGGCAAAAGATAAGATGGACGCATGGTTGTCTGGCCCGAACGCTAACAAAATCGAAGTGGTTATTGCCAACAACGATGCGATGGCAATGGGTGCAGTTGAAGCGCTGAAAGCGCACAACAAATCTTCTATTCCAGTCTTTGGTGTTGATGCCCTGCCAGAAGCTCTGGCACTGGTTAAATCTGGCGCAATGGCCGGTACCGTTCTGAACGATGCCAACAACCAGGCTAAAGCAACCTTCGATCTGGCTAAAAACCTGGCCGATGGTAAGCCTGCCGCTGAAGGCACTAAGTGGAAGATTGAGAACAAAATCGTTCGTATCCCATACGTCGGTGTTGATCAGAGCAATCTGGCTGAATTTACTGGTAAATAAGTATCCTTCATACTTCGAGCCGCAGATGCGTTAACTGCACTCGCTCACCCCGGTCACTTACTTAAGTAAGCTGCCGGGGACTCACGAGCTTGTCGCCTTTGTGCAACTCGAATTATTTTGGATATGGTTTTAAAAAAAGTGTCGAGCCGGATGTGATTTTCGTCCGGCTCAATCCACTCAGTGACACTATTGGAACCGTAATTATGGTCGACAATATTACAAATCAGTCGTCGGAATATTTGTTGGAAATGACCAACATTAATAAATCATTCCCCGGCGTTAAGGCACTGGATAATGTTAATTTAAAAGTTCGTCCTCATTCCATTCACGCATTAATGGGTGAGAACGGTGCAGGCAAATCAACATTATTAAAATGCCTATTTGGGATCTATGCCAAAGATTCCGGCAGTATTCTTTTTCAGGGACAAGAAGTTAACTTTTCCAGCACCAAAGAAGCGCTGGAAAATGGTATTTCTATGGTGCACCAGGAGTTAAACCTGGTTTTACAACGTACCGTAATGGATAACATGTGGCTGGGGCGCTACCCAACTAAAGGTGTATTTGTCGACCAGGACAAAATGTACCGCGATACCAAACACATTTTCGATGAACTGGATATTGATATTGACCCTAAAGCACGTGTGGGCACATTGTCAGTATCACAAATGCAGATGATCGAAATTGCCAAAGCGTTTTCTTACAATGCCAAAATCGTCATTATGGATGAGCCAACATCCTCGCTGACAGAAAAAGAAGTTAATCACCTTTTCAAAATCATCCGTAAATTAAAAGAACGCGGCTGCGGTATTGTTTATATCTCCCACAAAATGGAAGAAATTTTCCAGCTGTGCGATGAAATCACGATTTTACGTGACGGGCAGTGGATTGCCACCCAGCCATTAGAAGGGCTGGATATGGATAAAATTATCTCCATGATGGTGGGCCGCTCGCTAAACCAACGCTTCCCGACAAAAGAAAACGTGCCGGGTGAAGTGATTATGGAAGTCCGTAACCTGACTTCACTACGTCAGCCTTCGATTCGCGATGTTTCCTTTGATTTGCACAAAGGGGAAATTCTTGGCATTGCTGGTCTGGTCGGTGCAAAACGTACTGATATTGTTGAAACACTTTTTGGTATCCGTGAAAAATCAGACGGTACTATTACGTTGCACGGCAAAAAGATTAATAACCATAGCGCGAACGAAGCGATTAACCATGGCTTTGCCCTGGTGACAGAAGAACGTCGCTCAACCGGTATTTATGCGTACCTGGATATTGGTTTTAACTCACTGATTTCTAATATTCGCAATTATAAAAACAAAGTTGGCTTACTGGATAATTCGCGCATGAAAAGCGATACCCAATGGGTAATCGACTCAATGCGTGTCAAAACACCAGGTCATCGCACGGCGATTGGTTCGCTGTCCGGTGGTAACCAACAAAAAGTGATTATTGGCCGTTGGTTATTAACACAGCCAGAAATTTTAATGTTAGATGAACCGACTCGCGGGATTGATGTTGGGGCTAAATTTGAAATTTATCAGCTTATTGCTGAACTCGCCAAAAAAGGGAAAGGAATCATCATTATTTCGTCCGAAATGCCAGAGTTGTTAGGGATTACAGATCGTATCCTGGTGATGAGCAATGGTCTCGTTGCCGGAATTGTAGACACTAAAACAACCACGCAGAACGAAATATTACGTCTTGCGTCTGTGCACCTTTGATAATTTAGGGGCTATTAAAATGAGTGCGTTAAATAAGAAAAGTTTTCTAACTTATCTGAAAGAAGGCGGCATTTATGTCGTATTGCTGGTGCTGCTGGCGATTATTATTTTCCAGGACCCAACGTTTTTAAGCTTGATGAACTTAAGTAACATTCTGACCCAGTCTTCCGTGCGTATCATCATTGCATTGGGTGTGGCGGGGCTGATTGTGACTCAGGGTACTGACCTGTCAGCAGGTCGCCAGGTAGGTTTAGCGGCGGTTGTCGCGGCGACATTCCTGCAATCAATGGAAAACGTAAACAAAGTTTTCCCTGAAATGAGCACCATGCCAATCCCGTTGGTTATCCTGATCGTTTGTGCTATCGGCGCAATCATTGGTCTGGTTAACGGTATTATCATTGCTTACCTGAACGTGACGCCGTTTATCACCACTTTGGGTACCATGATCATCGTTTACGGTATCAACTCCCTGTACTACGACTTTGTTGGCGCATCGCCAATTGCGGGGTTCGATAGCGGGTTCTCGACCTTTACCCAGGGCTTTATCAAGATGGGTAACTTTAAGCTCTCGTACATCACGTTCTATGCGTTGATTGCGATTGGCTTTGTCTGGATTCTGTGGAACAAAACGCGCTTTGGTAAGAACATCTTCGCCATCGGTGGTAACCCTGAAGCCGCTAAAGTTTCTGGTGTTAACGTTGCACTGAACCTGATCATGATTTACGCGCTGTCTGGTGTGTTCTACGCCTTCGGCGGGATGTTAGAAGCTGGGCGTATCGGTTCTGCGACCAACAACCTTGGCTTCATGTACGAACTGGATGCGATTGCGGCGTGCGTCGTCGGCGGTGTGTCATTCAGCGGCGGCGTGGGGACGGTCGTGGGCGTGGTGACCGGTGTTATCATCTTCACCGTCATCAACTACGGTTTGACGTATATCGGCGTGAACCCTTACTGGCAGTACATCATCAAGGGTGCGATCATTATCTTCGCGGTCGCACTGGATTCATTGAAATACGCACGTAAGAAGTAATTTATTGTCAGGGTGGGCGAAGGCTCACCCTGATCATTTAATCAAAATGCACTGTCAAACTGCTCTTTTTTATCCACCGGATAAACTTTCCCATCAAAACGCAGAATAATATCTGTTTCCTCTTCGCCAACCTTTGTTTCTGCACATTTACCGGCTTTATCCCGGTTTGTTTCATTTGAGACTTTTTTATCGTGTACTCGCAGATCGGCATAGCCGTTGCTGGTAGTGTTTAACACCGAAATAGTTCGCTTGTTTTTCGTAAAATATCCCGTGCAAGCCCCATCCCACTCTCCGCTGTCAATCACCATACTGAAGTGATTAACCAGCAAAGGCAGCGTTTTGTCTTTAAGCACATACATATTCAGGCTTTCAACACCGAACTGGTTAACATTGGAAGAACCAGTATGGACAAAGCGGATGGCAAAGGCGCGTAAATCTGGGGTGAGCTGGTAACGTGCTGTATCGATGGTGACAGAGCTAGTTGCTATCGCATCATCCTGAATGGCTTGCGGGTGGGTATTGCGCGCAATTACCTTACCGCTATGTGTGTCCGTCACTAACACATCGACGTCGTAGATGGGCATATTGGGGTCAGCGTCGGGTGCGGATAACATCATCACCATAATGGTTTTGTCTGGAGCCCACGGCCACACTTTGCAGGCACTGTTACTTTCATTTAGCTGACTTGTAGGATGCAGCAACGCGGCCTGTGTTTTTAACTGCGCCATGCATTCTTCTTCTGCCTGCGCCAGTGCAGGTGCAGCCAGCAGACTGAGTGCGGGAACCAATGCCAGTAATATTTTATTAACAGCCATTCTTCCTTCCTTGAGGGCTTACTTTAGGGTTTTTTCTGTAACTCCAGCAACTGTTCTGGCGTCACAGCCGGATAAGCTTGTGCATCTTCAGGTACTTCATGCATTGCAGGAATTGGCACTAATGGGCCAAGAAAACGCGGTTCACGTTTAAAGATATACAGATCCGCGAGCGCGCCTAATCGGGCACCAAATTCACGGATACGTACAGTCATCATATTTTTGGGCGAGGGAACGGCGTAACACTGCGCCTGAATACCCATATGCAAGGCAATAAATAGCGCACGTTCGCAATGGAAACGCTGAGTGATAATGATGAAATCGTTGGTATCAAAGACTTTGCGGGTACGAACGATAGAATCCAGGGTACGAAAACCAGCGTAATCCAGCACGATGTCGGCCGGGTCAACACCACCGGCAATCAGATCTTTACGCATGGTCATGGGTTCGTTGTAGCTTTGCTGGGCATTATCGCCGCTTAACAGCAGGTAATTTACTTTACCGCTGTTATAAGCATTTAACGCGCCCTGAATACGGAATTGGTAATACTGATTAATCACGCCTGTGCGGTAATATTTGGCGGTTCCAAGCACCACGCCGACCTGGCGGTAGGGCAAGTCCTGCAATTCATCATAGACGTAAGGCGCAGTTTTCCAGCTTATCCAGCGGTCAAGACATAGCGCAGCGACCACAGCCAATCCGATTATCACCAACAGGCTATAAAACACGCGCTTCAACATGGACTTGCGGCTCTAAAAAAGGAGGGAATTTTATTCAAGGCTACTTTACCTGGTGGGTAAGAGCAAGATTCACTGCGTTGGTTGCGTTAAATTTAAACAGTACGGACGCAAGCACGCCCGTACTGTGAATATCAATTCAAAAGTGCGCGGTCAATATTCATACAGCCCAGCGCTTTTAGTGTGGCAGCGGTCGCATCCCATTGAGTTAGTGGTGCTTCGGCTTTTTCAGCAAGTATTGCCCGCTGAATATCGTTATAGTCATAACCCGAAAGACTCAGCAGATTCAGTGCGGCCTGCAGTGGTGGCAGGGAAGGATTGAATGCCGCGTTTTCTGCATAGCTCCCTTTGAAAATCGTCCCGTCACGCATTTCCAGCGCCACACCTGAAGGCGCGTTGCTGTACGGCGCATGGCTACGGTTTGCCGCGGCAATGGCGGCACGGCTTAATTCATCGCCCTGCAACTCAAAGCCATGGTCCATTTCATCAAGCAGCAAGGTTTTGATTTCTAAATCGCGTGGGCCAAAGGCATCAGGCAGATAATCGCCAAGCGTGGCGGGTTTACGGCCTGGCAAATTAATGCGTAGTGCTACACCGCTATTCAGCTCGTTCATAAACTGGCGGCAATGGCCACAAGGTGTGTAGTTAACCGTAATGGCGGAGAGTGCTTTTTCACCGCGCATCCACGCGTGAGTAATTGCGCTCTGCTCGGCATGAACGGTCTGCTGCATGGTGGAGCCGAGAAACTCCATATTGCCGCCAAAATAAAGGTTACCGCTTACACCGCGCGCCACAGCGCCGACATAAAACTGTGATAAATCAGCACGTGCACAAGAGGCTGCGAGTGGCAATAAGGCGAAGGCCAATGCATCGTCATCAAGGCCGGTCTGAGCTTTCAGTGATTCTACTTCGGAAGCAATAAACATTGCTGGGAAATGAGAGTCAGTAATCAAGGGTTGCAGTGCGGTTTGCAGTGCAGCCGGGAGTTGTGCGAGAGCAGCCTGAAAACGTGAGCGCATGGAAATTAGCCTCATAACAAGTGATTGACCCGTAGTTTACGGGTCTGTATAGGCTTTATATGTGATCTTCATCTAATTACAAATGCAACGTATGAAATAAAGAATGAAAATGCGCGATCTCTCGCAAGTTTTAACCTACCACGGCCAAAATAACCGGGAACAGGAACGGGGCAATCAGTGAGGTAATGATGCCGCAGATCACCAGCGCCAATGAGCTAAAAGCCCCTTCCTGGTAATCAAGTTCCGCGCAGCGAGCGGTGCCGAGGGCATGAGATGCCGTCCCCATCGCAAGACCACGAGACGCCTTAGTGGTAATGTTCATTAAATTCAAAAGGGTATGACCAAATACGGCACCCAAAATACCGACAAAAATCACACAGACTGCGCTAATCGCCGGGATCCCACCGATACTGCCACCGACTGCCATTGCGATAGGGGTGGTCACTGATTTCGGCAAAATCGAAGCGGCAATTTGCGGAGTTGCGCCCATCAGTAATGCCACCGAAGTACCGGTAATCATCGCCACCATGCTGCCAATAAAACAGATAGTGATAATGGATTTCCAGCGCGCGCGAATCTGGTGAAGCTGTTCGTAAAGCGGGAAGGCGAGGGCAACAACGGCCGGTTGCAGCAAGTCATTTAATACTTTACTGCCTTCGAAATAATGTTCGTAAGGGGTACGGGTCAAGACCAGGATTGGGATTATCACAATCATGGAAATCAGCAACGGGTTCAGAACCGGCGATTTATAACGGACAGCAACCTGGCGAGCCAGGAAAAAAGTCGCCAGTGTTAAAGGTAAAGACCACCAAAGATGATGAATCATTTTGTCTCACCCTCGCGCTCGCTCACCACTTTACGCTCGCCATGCATTAACTGGGAACTCCAGCTCACCACCACTAACACCACCAGGGTACTGATAAAACATGAGACCACGACAGGGCCAAATTGTTGTTTTATTACATCGACATACTGCATCACACCTACGCCAATCGGCACAAACAGCAGCGCCATGTTACGAATCAATATTTGGCAACCGGGTTTAACCCATTTGGCAGGGACGATTTGCAGCGACAGCAATACAAACAGAATCAGCATGCCAATAATGCTGCCGGGGATGGTGATAGGAAGCAGTGACGAAATGGCAATACCTGCATATAAGCATATGTAAATTAATATAAATGCCCGCAGGTACTGCCATAGTGCGGTGAGTGAGTTACGCATAGTGATTACCTTTTAGAAAACGCATTCATCATACAATTAAACTCAAAAATGTGCTACCGGTCACATCATGAATTATTAGCATACCAAACATTCCTGTCTGGAACGTTCCAGAAAGTTTTGGGCATTATCACAACACGTATTTTGAGGACAAAAAAAGCGGCCCGTAGGCCGCTCTTCAAAGCTGTAATCTTCGCTTAGTTCAAGCGTACCGGCATACCGGAACGGCCCTGAATAGCTTGATCCAATACGGTGCTGTCAACGTCAGGCTGAGCGGTAATCGCGGTCACGTTGTTTTTCAGCGTGATAGGGACAATCTCAGTGGAGTTGAACTGCGCTTCAGTGGTCGACAGTGGGTTATGCACTTCAATGTAGCGCGTACCATCTGGCTCAACGGTGGCTTTAACCGGTTCGTTGATGAACTGAACGCGGGTACCGACCGGCACTTTCTCGAACAGGAATTTGATGTCTTCATTACGCAGACGCACACAACCGTGGCTCACGCGCAGGCCGATACCAAAGTTTGCGTTGGTACCGTGAATTGCATACAGACGACCAATGTACAGTGCATACAGACCCATCGGGTTATCCGGGCCAGCTGGAACAACCGCTGGCAGTGGCGTACCGGCAGCAATATATTCTGCGTGCATTTTCTTCGTTGGCGTCCAGGTTGGGCCCGCTTTCTTACGTTCTACTTTTGTTGTCCAGTTCAGTGGGGTGTCTTTACCCAACTGGCCGATACCGATTGGCAGCACGATAACCGTGTTGGAGCCAGCAGGGTAATAGTAGAGGCGCATTTCAGCACTGTTAATAACAATACCTTCATGGACGGTGTCCGGCAGAATCAGCTGCTGAGGAATATTCAGGATGGTACCAGGCTTTGGCAAATACGGGTCAACACCCGGGTTTGCTTCCAACATGTTGGAAAGACCCATCTGGTAACGTGCTGCGAATTCTTCCAGCGGTGCGGTGCTACCTTCAGGAATGGTGACAACCTGGTTTTGACCAATCAAACGGCTGCCATCAGTAGGCAGAGGATAGGTCACGGCAGAAGCTGTTTTGCTAAAAGACACGACAGCCACAAATGCCAGTAAAATAGTGCGTAGTTTCATATTCATGGTATGCGAATTATTTACGGCCATGCAGGCTAGTTAGTGAAGAAACGGAGCGGTTTAGCCGCGCATTATATGTGCATTCTCGCGACCAGGGAAATCAGATGTGGATTAAATCACATTTTTTTCCATATTGATTATTTTATCGCCAGTGAACAAGCAGGGCGATCTGCACATTGAGTTATGGCATAATGTGCCGGATCTCACATCTTAAAACTTCTTTTACCAGGACATCTCTGTGCTAGTTTCCAGCAACGTCACAATGCAGTTCGGCAGTAAGCCGCTGTTTGAAAATATTTCTGTCAAATTTGGCGGCGGCAACCGTTACGGCTTGATCGGCGCTAACGGTAGCGGCAAGTCTACCTTTATGAAGATCCTCGGTGGCGATTTAGAGCCAACGCTGGGTAACGTTTCACTTGATCCGAACGAACGCCTCGGTAAGTTGCGTCAGGATCAATTCGCCTTTGAAAAATTCACCGTGCTCGACACGGTAATCATGGGCCACGCTGAACTCTGGGAAGTAAAAGAAGAGCGCGACCGCATTTACGCGTTACCAGAGATGAGCGAAGAAGACGGCTACAAAGTGGCTGACCTGGAAGTGTTGTACGGCGAAATGGACGGTTACACCGCTGAAGCACGCGCGGGCGAACTGCTGTTAGGTGTCGGCATTCCTGTAGAACAACATTACGGCCCGATGAGCGAAGTTGCTCCAGGCTGGAAACTGCGTGTGTTGCTGGCGCAGGCACTGTTCTCAAACCCAGAGATTCTGCTGCTTGATGAACCGACGAACAACCTGGACATCGACACCATTCGTTGGCTGGAAACCGTGCTGAACGAACGTAACAGCACCATGATTATCATTTCGCACGACCGTCACTTCCTGAACATGGTGTGTACTCACATGGCGGATCTGGACTACGGCGAACTGCGTGTTTATCCAGGCAACTACGACGAATACATGACGGCAGCAACACAAGTGCGTGAACGCCTGCTGTCTGACAACGCGAAGAAAAAAGCGCAGATTGCAGACCTGCAATCCTTCGTTAGCCGTTTTAGTGCCAACGCCTCTAAATCTCGCCAGGCGACTTCTCGTGCGCGTCAGATTGATAAAATCAAACTCGACGAAGTTAAAGCATCCAGCCGTCAGAACCCGTTCATTCGCTTCGAGCAGGACAAGAAACTGTTCCGTAATGCGCTTGAAGTTGAAGCTATGTCTAAAGGCTTTGATAACGGCCCACTGTTCAAAGGCGTTAACATGCTGCTGGAAGTGGGTGAAAAACTGGCGATTCTGGGTACTAACGGCGTGGGTAAAACCACTCTGCTTAAAACCCTGGTTGCTGAACTGACTCCAGACGCAGGTACTGTGAAGTGGTCTGAGAATGTGCAAATCGGCTATTACGCGCAGGATCATGAATACGAATTCGAAAATGACCTGACTGTGTTCGACTGGATGAGCCAGTGGATGCAGGAAGGCGACGAC
Source organism: Buttiauxella sp. S19-1 (assembly GCF_022134725.1). Lineage (NCBI taxonomy): Bacteria > Pseudomonadati > Pseudomonadota > Gammaproteobacteria > Enterobacterales > Enterobacteriaceae > Buttiauxella > Buttiauxella sp. S19-1. Next base: position 4,288 of record NZ_JAHWLU010000025.1, on the reverse strand, counting down.
GAGCAAGCGGTGCGCAGCATTCTTGGCCGTCTGCTGTTCAGCCAGGATGACATCAAAAAGCCTGCTAAAGTGCTTTCCGGTGGTGAAAAAGGCCGCATGTTGTTTGGTAAGTTAATGATGGAACGCCCGAACGTTCTGGTGATGGATGAACCTACCAACCACCTGGATATGGAATCTATCGAGTCGCTGAACATGGCGCTGGAAATGTACCCAGGCACGCTGATCTTCGTTTCTCACGACCGTGAGTTTGTTAGCTCGCTGGCAACGCGTGTGATTGAGATTACCCCAGAGCGTGTGATTGACTTTACCGGCGGGTACGAAGATTACCTGCGCAGTAAAGGTATTGACGGTTAATTTAGTTTTGTAGGGTGGATAAGCGCTAGCGTCATCCTCCATTTGCACCTGATTGTCGGATGACGCTGCGCTTATCCGACCTACGAAATAGCTTCGTCAGCAGTTTTAAACCGCCTTTCGGCGGTTTTTTTATATCTTAAATCTTCAATAAATCCTGCTCAATGCCATCAACAACCAAACGGCGTTTTTCCCCAGCAGGAAGCGTCAACTTCATCTCGCTCCATGCCGGTTGATAATCCCCTTTACGGCTAAACGACACATGAATCTCATCTGCCGTACAGCGAATTTCCCAGCTCAGCCACAACGCATTACCTTGCTGATAACCCCATGACTCGCCGTCGTCTTCAAACAGGCTGCCGTGTGAAACGCCAGTCCCTTGCAACGGATACACTTTCAACTCGCGCACATTATCAGCGCTCGCTAACACATGCGTAATGCGTGCAGAGTGCGGCAGGGCAGCACCGGCGCGCACCAGCAGCGGCAGGCGTTCGAGCGGAGCATCAACCACAATTGTCTGGCCGCCGCTATACCACTGGCCGGTGTAGTAATCGTACCAACCCGCGCCGTTTTCTGGCAGCCAGATTTCGCGCTCGCGTTGGCCTTCTTCCACCACACTTGCGACCAGCAAATCACGGCCCAGCATAAAGTCATCACACTCTTCGAAGGTTTTCGCGTCGTGCTCATGATCAAGGAAGGTGGAGCGCAGCATCGGTTCGTCGTCAGCATGGGCTTGCCACAGCAGCGTGTAGAAATACGGTAGCAGGCGATAGCGTGTTTCAATCGCGCTACGGATTGCCGGAGTCACACTTGCGTACATCCACGGCTCGTTGACAGTCTGGTCATCATTCCATGAGTGAATGGTGAAGCGCGGGTGCATCACGCCATTTTGTACCCAACGGACAAACAGCTCGGCATCTGGTTTGTCGCCAGAGAAACCGCCGACGTCATGCCCGACGTTATACAAACCTGACAGGCTCATGCCCACGCCCATACGAGTGTTGTAGCGCAGCGTATTCCAGTTGGTGCGGTTATCGCCGCTCCAGGTTTGCACGTAACGCTGCATCCCGGCGCAACCTGAACGCGAAATCAAATACGGGCGTTTTTCCGGTGCAAAGGCTTGTTGTGCTTCGAGTGAGGCACGCATCATCAACAGCGGCATGACTGGGCGAATATTTTTGATGGCGATTTCCTGGCCAAAGCCGTAGCAACGTGCTTCGCCATCCCACACTTCGTATTCGTTGTTATCGTTCCAGGTGGAGTCGATACCCATTTCCAGCAGTTGCGTAGTGACGCCGTTTTGCCACCATTTGACCGTTGCCGGGTTGGTGAAATCGAGGTGTGAACCTTCATCGTCCCAGAAGATCGAGCGTTCCGGGCTATCTTGCTCGGAATCTTTAATAAACAGACCTTGCTCAACCACTTCCTGATAACGAGGATGATCCTGCAACAGGCACGGCTTAATGTTCGCCGCCAGTTTGATGCCCGCATCGTGGAATGCCTGGCTCATCACTTTTGGTTGCGGCACTTTGTCGTAGTTCCAGTTGAACACATAACGCTTGTTTTTGATGGAAGTGTAGCCCGATGACAACTGGAACGAATCGCATGGGATCGCGTGTTCGTCGCACAGTTTTATAAAGCTCATCAGCTGGTTTTGCGCATCCGGTGCGTCGGTGTAATGCATGGTTGAACCGCTGTAGCCGAGGCTCCATTTCGGGCCAAACAGCGTTTTACCGGTCAGGCGCACAAACGCTTTGGTGACGTCTAAAACCTGCGGGCCGAGGAACAGGTAATAATCGACATCGCCTGATTCTGCCTGCCAGCGGCGGTAGGGCAGGTGGTAGTTGTCGATTTCGTTACCCAAATCCAGCCAGCAGCAGCTCAGGTTGTCGTAAAACATCCCGAAGCTCACGTCCGGGCGGCGCGTAATGGTAAACGGAATATGTTTGTACAGCGGATCGGTAGACTCCGCGTTATAGCCCATTGCGTCGAGGTTGCGCATTTCATAACGCTTACCGGTGCGCTGCAACGGGCCAGCTTTTTCGCCCAGGCCGTAATAACGTTCTTCTTTGAAGCGGCGCTGATAATGCGCCACGCCATCGCCATGGGCGTTCAGCAGATAAGCGCTGGTTGGGCGGTCGCTTGCCAGCAATTGCCACTGGGAATCCTGATTCAGATATTCCCACTCCAGCCACAGCGGCTGGTGAACAGTGACGCGCAGTTTATCGGTGCTGATGCGCAGAGTGTCATCTAATTCTTCTACCGTGAAACCAGGCAGAGCGAAACCTTGCAGGCTTTCACGGTCGCGGCCTTCCCACGGCACATCACTTTCTGGCGCAATGCTCCAGGTGCGGTTCAGTGCCAGTTTGTTTTCGCGCTTAATTAGCACGCGGAACATGCCTTGCTCCAGCACGAACAAATTCAGGCGATGTTTGCCATCCACGCTTAACTCCACGTGGTGGGCATCAGATTTTAATAGTGTCCAGGTTTTCAACGTTTTCATCGTTCACAATCCATCTATCAGGCGCGCTTAGTGCGGCGTTCAGCAATAAAAGAAACCAGGAATACAGCGCCAATCAGGTCAAAGAAGCCCATGGCGATAAACAGCGGGTTGTAGCCAATTTTGTCGGCGGTGACGCCAATCAACAGTGAGAATAAGAAGCTGGCGATCCAGGCCGCAGAACCGCGCATGCCGTTGACCGTCGCCATCTGGCCTTTATCAAAGGAGTCCACAACCAGCGCACTCAACATGCAGGAAATAATCTGGTGCCCGAAGCCACCAATCGAAATCAATGCAATGGTGACGTACGGATCTTTAGTGATGGCAACCAGTGCCAGCGAGATCATCAGGAAAGCCCCGGTCACCGAACTGGCGACGATGGAGTTGGTGCGTGAGTAACCGAACCAGCGGGTATAAAGCTTGGTCAGATAGCCACTTGCCACGCTGCCGAGGTCGGCGGCGAGGAACGGCAGCCAGGCGAACATGGCAATTTGTTTGAGATCCATTCCACGTTCGTTTGCCAGATACAGCGGAACCCAGAAGCTCAACACTGCCCATGCCGGTTCGGCCATAAAAGCAGGGATAGCAATACCGTAGAAACGCTTGTTTTTGCCGACGGTTTTCAGTGCAGTCAGGAAAGGCAGTTTCACCGCAGCAGGTTCGTTATCTTGTTTGATGAACTCCAGTTCTTCTTTGCTGAGGTTCGGGTGCTGTTCCGGGTTGTGATAGAACATCCACCACAAAATAACCCACAACATGGCTAACACGCCGGTGAACATAAACGCGCCCTGCCAGCCGAAAGAGGCATGCGCAAAATAGACAATTGGCGGTGCCAGCATGGCACCAATCGAGAAACCAACGCCTGCCCAACCCGCAGCAATAGGGCGCTCTTTTTTCGGGAACCATTCGCCAATCGTTTTGGCGTTAGCCGGGGTTGCCGCAGCTTCAGCACCGCCCATAAAGAAGCGCAAAATAGCCAGATGCAGCCAGCTTCCGGCACCTGCGTGCATGATGCACACTACCGCCCAAAGACCTGCGCAAATTAAGAAGCCCAGCTTGAGGCCGATTACGTCAATCAGCCAGCCACAAATCGGTTGGAAGAGGGTATAAGCAAGCTGGAATGAAGCGACAATCCAGGAATATTGTTCAGTGGTAATACCAAGACTGGTTTTCAGCTCTGGAGCCAAAATACCCAGTGAGTTCCGGGTAATGTAGTTAACGGTAACGCCTAACAAGAACAGCACCAGAACCCACCAACGCAGGTTGCGGATGGTGCGCCTGCCCTTTACGGCAGTGACACCCGGATTAATGCCATGACTCATGTCGTTCTCCACGAAGCAGCTGTATCTATCGGAAAAATTTATCCATTCATTGATTGAATAAATTTGTATCTCATTGATTAATAATTATTTTAATGAATGCTTGCCAAGAAATAGC